>JBDSXE010000254.1:0-19556 GCA_039926325.1 Paracoccaceae bacterium
CTGCGACGGCCCCGCGTTAAAGACGGCAAAGATCGCGTCGTGACCCGGTGGGCCCTCTGCGTTCATCCGCAACTCAACGCCAAGACAACGGAAACCGGGGTCATGCCACTGCGCGGGCTCCGGCATCTGACCATCGGCGCGACGCCAGATCACGTCGGGCAGATTATCGCCAACCCGCTTGCGGGCATGCAGAAAATTACGTTGCCGCAGCACCGGATGATTGGCCCGCATCGCCGCCAGTCGCGCCACGAATGCCGACAGTGCTACATCAGCCGTGGTCCAGTCGATTGACGTTGTTTCATTATCCTGAGCATAAGCATTGTTGTTACCGCTTTGACTGTGGCCCATCTCATCGCCAGACAAAATCATCGGAGTGCCTTGGCTTAGCATCATCGTCGCCAGCAGGTTCCTCTTTCGCAAACCGCGTGCCGCAGTTACGATCACGTCTGAGGAAGCGCCCTCAACTCCCAGATTATCCGAGTAATTCTCAGAATGACCATCGCGGTTGTCTTCGCCATTCGCCAGATTGCGCTTGACGGTAAAGCTGACCAAATCCTGCAGCGTAAACCCGTCATGCGCGGTCACGAAATTGACCGAAGCCGTGGCCGCCCGCCCATTGTGATCAAAGTTCTCCGATGATCCCAGTAACCGCTTGGCCAAGTCCGGCGAAAGCCCTGCATCGCCACGCCAGAACCGCCGCACCCCATCGCGGAAACGGTCGTTCCATTCGGTAAACGGATGCGGATAAGCGCCCAGTTGATAGCCACCCGGCCCAATATCCCAAGGCTCTGCAATCAGCTTGACCCGGCTCAGTATTGGATCTTGGCGCAGCGCATCAAAGAACCCGGCCCCCGCATCAAAGCCGTATGCTTCGCGCCCAAGCGAGGTCGCCAGATCAAACCGGAACCCATCGACATGGCATTGCTCGACCCAGTAGCGCAGGCTGTCGGTCACCATCCGCAACACCATCGGATTGACAAGGTTGAGCGAGTTTCCGGTGCCACTGTCGTTGGCATAATGCCGCCCGCCGCCCGCCAACCGATAATAGCTGCGGTTGTCTAGCCCCCTGAAACTCAGCGTCGGGCCAAACTCATCGCCCTCGCCGGTGTGGTTGTAGACCACATCCAGAATGACCTCGATACTTGCATCATGCAGCTTTCGTACCATCTCGCGGAACTCTGCCAGCGCATTGCGTCCGGCATAGCGTGGCTCGGGCGCGAAAAAGCCCATCGTGTTGTAGCCCCAGTAATTCTTTAGCCCCCGCGCCACCAGAAAGCGGTCGTCAAAGAACGCCTGCACCGGCAACAACTCAATCGCGGTGATGCCTAGTTTTTGGTAATGCTCAATCATCGCCGGGGACGACACGCCAGCGTAATATCCGCGTTGCCCGGTTGGCACCCTAGGATGTCGTGCCGTCAGACCTTTGACATGCGCCTCGTAGATCAGTGTCGATGACCAGCTATGTCCGGGCGGCAGATCACCGCCCCAATAGGCGCGATCCTCAACCACCACCGACTTTGGCACCGCAAACGCCGAGTCGCGCGTGTCATAGCTCAGATCGCCTCGGGCAGAGCCAATGCGATACCCCATCAGGGCGTCCGACCAGCGCAACCGCCCGTCAAAAGCCCGCGCATAGGGGTCAAGCAGCAGCTTGTGCGGGTTGAAGCGATGCCCCTCCTCTGGTGCATAAGGACCGTGGGCGCGAAAACCATAGCGTTGCCCCGGCCCCATGCCATCGACCCGCATGTGCCAGACATCGCCATCCCGGTCATGAAACAGCATCCGCGCCACTTCCTTGCGGCCATCGTCAGAAAACAGGCACAGCTCAATCAGATGGGCATTCGCGGAAAAAACTGCGAAATTAACGCCTTGCGAATCGACGCTTGCCCCCATCGGCCAGGCCAGACCGGCGGCTTGCTTCATTCCCGGCAGCACATTTGGCAAATTGGTGCGAACCAGCGTCAACCCTTCAGCTCCGCATAAAGTCCGGCATAGGATGCGGCAGAGGTCGTCCAACTGACGTCCTGCTTCATCGCGTTCTTCTGAACCTTGGTCCACACCGGCTTGTTTGAATACAGCGCCACCAACTGCCGCAACGCCGTTGCAAACGCCACCGCGTTGGTCGGGTGGAACGTGATGCCCGTCGCCACCCCGGCAGAGATTGCCGCCGGATTCGCATGGATCACGGTATCCGCCAACCCGCCGACCGCCGCGACAATCGGCAAAGTGCCATAGCGCAAACCGTACATCTGCGTCAGCCCGCACGGCTCAAACCGCGATGGCACCAGCACCGCATCCCCGCCAGCAAACAACCGGTGGCTCATCGCCTCGTCATAGCCGATCCTCAATCCGACCCGCCCCGGAAACCGCGCCGCCAGTCCGCTGACCGAGGCCTCCAGCGCGGGGTCGCCCGACCCCAGAACCACCAGCCCGCCACCCCACTCGATGAAATCCGGGATCACCGCTGCCAACAAGTCGATGCCCTTCTGGTCGGTCAGGCGGCTGACGACAATCGCCAGCGGCCCCGGCACCTGCAACCCGAATTCATCGCACAGCGCCGCCCGGCTGGCCGCCTTGCCTTTCATGGCGTTCGGTGAATAGGGGATCGGCTCCGTTCCCGGCGACCATACCTCGGTATCGACACCGTTCAGAATTCCCGACACCACAGTAGCCCGCTCGGCAATGACGCCCTGCATTCCCATACCATAGTCGGGCCGCAACAGTTCGGCGGCATAGGTCGGTGACACCGTTGTCACCCGGTCGGCCATCACCAGCCCCGCCTTCAGGCTGGAAAGTCCGCCATAATACTCCAACGCTGCTGGATGAAACTCGTCCGCAGGCAACCGTAACTCGGTCAGCATTGCAGCAGGGGCCCAACCTTGAAACGCGATGTTGTGGATGGTCATCACCGAGCCAACACCGGCCGAGCCACCAAAGGCCAGATAGGCCGGTGCGAACCCGGCCTGCCAATCGTGGACATGCAAGATGTCGGGCGACCATCCGTCGGTCAGTCCTTCACGCGCAATCCGCGCCGCCACCCAGGACAGTGCTGCAAACCGCTGCGCGTTGTCGCTCCAGTCGCCAGCAGGTCCGCCGTAAGGCCCGCCATCCCGGTCATACAAGTGCGGCGCATCCAGCAGCAACATCTGCAATCCGGCAACTTCGCCGGCATAGACGACACCCTCGCCGCCCCACAGCCCCTCTTCCCGCCAAACCTCGCGCCAACCGGACAGCTGCGGCCGCAACACGCGATAGGCGGGCATCAGCACCCGCATTTCCCAACTGAGCGGCGCCAGCGCCCCCGACAGTGCGCCAACCACATCCGCCAGACCACCGGTCTTGATCAACGGCACACATTCTGACGCCACGGAAAGCACCCGACCCAGCAGCTTCATCGCGCCCTCATCTTTTGTCTCTGAACGTTCCAGTCAGGTCCGGGGGTGCCATACCCCCGGCCTTTAACCTTAGCTCAACGCCTTTTCACGTGCATCCAGCATATCTTGCGTGATCAGCACAATCCCGCTGTCAGTACGGCGGAACCACTTGGCATCCAGTTCGGGGTCTTTGCCGACGACCAGCCCTTCGGGGATCACCACACCACGGTCGATGACGCAGTTCTTCAGATCCGCCTTGCGGTTCACGATCACTTGCGGCAGCGCCACGACATACTCCAGCGAAGAAAACGAATGCGTCCGACATCCCGTGAACAGCAGCGAATTCCGCACCTCTGATCCCGAAACAATGCAATCCCCTGACACCAGCGAGGAAATTGCCATGCCGCGCCGGCCATCCTGATCATGGATGAATTTGGCGGGCGGAACGATTTCCGAATAGGTCCAGATCGGCCAGCTTTGGTCATAAATGTCCAGCTTCGGCACAAAATCGGTCAGGTCGATATTGGCCTGCCAGAACGCATCCACGGTCCCCACATCGCGCCAGTACGGCTCTGTCTCCAACCCCGACTTCACGCACGAATCCGCAAACTTGTGCGCGACCGCTTTGCCGTTTTTCACGATGTGCGGGATGATGTCGTTGCCGAAGTCATGGCTAGAGTTTGCATCTTCCATATCCTTCATCAGCAGATCACGCAAAAACGCCCAGTCAAAGACGTATATCCCCATAGAGGCCAATGCATTGGTGGGATCACCGGGAATGGGCGGCGGGTCTTTGGGTTTTTCCAGAAAGTCGGTAATCCGCATGTCCTTATCAACGTGCATCACGCCGAACGCCACAGCCTCCATCCGTGGCACAGTCAGACAGCCGATCGTGACGTCTGCGCCACTGTCGACATGCTGTTGCAGCATGATCTCATAGTCCATCTTGTAGATATGGTCGCCCGCCAGAACCACGACATATTTTATGCCATAGGAGTCAACGATATCAATGTTTTGCGTGACTGCATCCGCCGTGCCAAGATACCACTTGTTCTCTGACACGCGCTGCGATGCCGGCAGGATGTCCAGATATTCGTTCCGCTCTGCCCGGAAAAATCCCCAACCGCGCTGCATGTGGCGAATGAGTGAGTGGGCCTTGTACTGCGTCGCAATCGCCATTTTGCGGATGCCGGAATTAAGCGCATTCGACAAAGCAAAGTCGATGATCCGGGTTTTGCCGCCAAAATATACCGCCGGTTTGGCGCGACGGTCGGTCAATTCCTTCAGACGCGAACCGCGCCCTCCGGCCAGAACGAAAGCCATAGCTTGCGAAGAAAGCCGGGCGTTGGGTTTTGGCTGCATATCATCCTCCCGAGATGCGGCGTCGCCGCCGTTGGTTTTGTTATTTAAACTTGGCGAAAATAAACCGCTGACAAAGGTGGCAACGTGACAAGAGCCGACTGCGCCTGACCGTGCCACGGCACGGGTTCGGCATCGACGCCGCCCAGATTGCCCCGGTTGCCCCCGCCATAAACCGCGCTATCGCTGTTCAGCACTTCGTCCCAATGGCCCGTCGCAGGCAGACCCATCCGCATCCGCCGCTCGACCGGGGTCATGTTGACCGCGACGACCACTGTCTTGTCGCCCGCATGACCCTTGCGCGCCCAAACATAAGTCGACCCCTCGGCATCATTACCCTCCAGCCATTGAAATCCCTCTGGCCGGGTGTCGTTGACGTATAGCGCGGGGCTGTCGCGGTAGACCTTGTTCAGATCGCGCACCAGCGACTGCACGCCTTTATGTTCGGCCACATCAAGTTGATGCCAGTCAAGACTCTGCTTGTGGTTCCACTCCGCCCCTTGGGCAAACTCGCATCCCATGAACAGCAGCTTCTTGCCAGGATGGCCCCACATGAACCCATAGTATGCCCGCAGGTTGGCGAACTTCTCCCACGCACTCCCCGGCATCTTGGTCAGCATTGACCCCTTACCGTGAACGACCTCGTCATGGCTGATCGGCAGGATGTAATTTTCCGACCACGCATAGACCAAGCCGAACGTCATCTGGTGATGATGATATTTGCGGAACAGCGGGTCTTTCTGCATGTACGACAGCGTGTCGTTCATCCACCCCATGTTCCACTTGAACCCGAACCCAAGGCCACCGTGGTTGACGGGCCGCGACACGCCGGGAAATGCCGTGCTTTCCTCAGCCGCTGTCATAACGCCCGGCACTTCGCCATAGGCGGTTATATTCGTGCGCTGCAAAACCGCTATCGCTTCGTAATTCTCGCGCCCGCCATCCTTGTTCGGAATCCACTGGCCCGCCTCGCGGCTGTAGTCACGGTACAACATTGACGCAACGGCATCCACGCGCAGACCGTCAAGATGATATTCTTCCAACCAATATAGCGCGTTCGACACCAGATAGTTGGAAACCTCCGTCCGGCCATAATTGTAGATCAGCGTGTTCCAATCCTGATGGAACCCCTCGCGCGGGTCGGCGTGTTCATAAAGCGCCGTACCGTCGAAGCGTCCCAAGCCATGCGGATCAGTCGGAAAATGCCCCGGCACCCAATCAAGCAAAACCCCCACGCCCTTGTTATGCGCCGCCTCGACAAAGCTGCGAAACTCATGCGGCGTGCCATGCCGGATCGTCGGCGCAAACAGCCCGACCGGCTGATATCCCCATGACCCGTCAAACGGATATTCCGACACCGGCATCAGCTCGATATGGGTGAACCCCATATCGGCCACGTAATCGACCAGCTGCTCTGCCAGTTCCAGATACGACAGCATCCGGTTGCCCGGCGCGCGCTTCCACGACCCCAGATGCACCTCGTAAACCGAAATCGGCGCTTCGATGTTCTGCGCCGCAGCCCGTGTGCTCATCCAGCCCACATCATTCCACGCCTTTGGCCGAATATCCCGCACCACGCTGGCATTCGCAGGCGGATGCTCTGACCCGAACCCCACCGGATCGGCCTTCAGCGGCATGACCGCGCCATCGCCCGCCCTGATCTCGTATTTGTAGCTCGATCCTTCTTTCAACCCCGGAATGAACGCCTCCCACACGCCTGTCGCACCGCGCCGCCGCATCGGATGCCGCCGCCCGTCCCAGATGTTGAAATCGCCCACGACCGACACCCGCTGCGCGTTCGGAGCCCACACCGCGAAATGCACGCCATCCACACCCTCATGCGTGATCAAATGCGCGCCAAGAACCTGCCAGATGCGCTTATGCGTGCCCTCGCCCAGCAGATACTCATCCATTTCGCCCAGAACCGGGCCAAACCGGTAAGCGTCATCAAACTCCCACTCGGTCCCGTGGCCCTGCGCCCGCAGCCGGTAGTCGGTCTTTTTGGTCAAATGCCCCTCGAACAGCCCGTCAAACCCCGGAACTGGCACCGCTTCCACGGCCTTCGCGCCCTTGACGCCCACAACCCACAGCTTTTCCGCCCCCGGCACAAAGGCCGTGACGATCCATTCCTTGCCGCGCAGATGCTGGCCAAGCACGGAAAACGGATCGCCATGACGCCCCTCGATGATCGCCGCGGCGCTGCCGGTGTCGAGGGTGTATGGCGTCATGCTGTCCTCATAGTGCGGAAGGGATCGACCAGATGTCTCGCATATAACTGCGAATGGTCCGGTCGGACGAGAAATAACCAGAACGCGCCGTATTCATCGCTGCCATCCGTACCCAACGCTCGCGGTCGGCAAAGGCTTTGTCGACCTCTGCCTGAGCCACATCGTAGGCGTCAAAATCGGACGCGACGAGGAAATAATCGTGGTGCCAGACCCGCGTGACCAGATCATGATAGCGGTCGGGCTGGCCGGTCGAAAACAGCCCCTCGGCAATCTGCTGCAACACCACCTGCAACGCGGGACTGGCCTCGATCGCCTTGCGCGAATGGTCGGGGTCTTCGCGCCGCACCTGCGCCTGTTCCGTGGTCATGCCGAACAGGAAAAAGTTTTCCGCCCCAACCTCTTGCAAAATCTCGACATTGGCACCGTCCAGCGTACCGATCGTCGGCGCACCGTTCATCATGAACTTCATGTTGCCGGTGCCCGAGGCTTCCTTGCCCGCAGTCGAGATCTGCTCCGACAAATCCGCCGCCGGCACCAGATGTTCGGCCATCGAGACGTTGTAGTTCGGCGGATAGATGATTTTCAACAAATCGCCAGTCTTGGGATCATTGTTGATGACCGCCGCCACGTCATTGATTAGGTGGATGATTTCCTTGGCCACAGCGTAACCCGGCGCTGACTTGCCGCCGAAAATCTTGACGCGCGGCACCCAATTTGCCGTCGGGTTTTCCCGCAGCCGGTTCCAATGCGCCACCGTCTGCAACACATTCAGCAGCTGGCGCTTATACTCGTGTATCCGCTTGATCTGGATGTCGAACAGCGCATCGGGGCTAACCGTCACCCCCGACTGCGCCTTGATCCAGGCAGCCAGCGCCACCTTGTTGACCCGTTTGGCCGCATCAAATTCGTCTCGAAACGCCTTGTTCTCGATATGCGGCTCCAGTTCGCGCAGCCGGTCCAGATCGTCCTCCCAACCCTCGCCGATGCGATGGGTGATCAGGTTCGACAGCGGCTGGTTGCACATCCGCAGCCAGCGGCGCGGCGTCACCCCATTGGTCTGGTTAATGATCCGCCCCGGATGCAGCTTTTCCAGCTCGGGAAACAGCGACGACTTGATCAGGTCGGAATGCAGCGCCGACACGCCGTTGACCTTGTGCGCCATGACAAACGCCAACTCGCCCATCCGCACCTCGTGGTGCTTGACGATGCCGACGTAATGCGGCCGCGCCGGATAGCTTGCCTTGTGCCAGGCGTCGATCCGTTCGACGATCTGCATGTGGCGTGGCAATACGTTACCGAACGTGAACGTCGACCAACGCTCCAGCGCCTCTGGCAGCAATGTGTGGTTGGTATAGCCCAAACAAGTCTGCGCGGTTTCAATCGCCGCCTCAAACTCCATGCCATGCTCATCGGCCAGCAACCGCACCAGTTCCGGTCCAGCAATCGCCGGATGGGTGTCATTCATCTGGATCGCCACGTATTTTGGCAATGCGGCCAGATCGGTATGCGACACCAGATAGCGCCGCAGAATGTCCTGCAAGGCGGATGAGGTCAGGAAAAACTCCTGCTTCAACCGCAGTTCCTTGCCGGCATAGGTCGTATCATCCGGGTACAGCACCCGGCTCAGCGTCCGCGCCAAAGCTTCGGGCTCTGCCGCCGCCGCGAAATCACCGCGGTTGAACCGGTCCAGATTGAACATCGTCGTAGGCTTGGCACCCCACAGCCGCAGCGTATTGGCCCACTTACCCTTCCAGCCAATCACTGGCGTATCATAGGCAGAGGCGAATACCGTCTCCCCAGGCTGCCAGCGTTCGAGGCCGCCTTTCGTGACGACCTCGCCCTTGAAACCCACAGTGTACTGGCTTTCCGGCCGCTCGAATTCCCACGGGTTGCGGTGCATCAGCCAGTCTTCCGGCGTCTCTGCCTGCTGACCGCCGCTGAAATGCTGACGAAACAGCCCATGCTCGTACCGGATGCCATAGCCGTAGGCCGGACAGCCCACCGTCGCCATCGACTCGATGAAACACGCGGCCAGCCGCCCCAGCCCGCCGTTCCCCAGCGCCGCATCCGGCTCGTCTTCGACAATCGTGCGGAAATCCTGGCCAAACCCCGCCATCACTTCGACCGCCATGTCGCGCAAGCCCAGATTGACCGTCGCATCCTCCAGCAGACGCCCGATCAGGAACTCCATCGACAGATAGTAAACCCGCTTGCGATCCTCCGCCCAGGTCCGCCGGGTTGAGGTGAACCACGGTTCGACAATCCGGTCCCTGATCGCGAAACTCAACGCCATTCGCCAGTCGTAAACGCTGGCGTTCGGCACGTCCTTGCCCAAGGTCGAGGTCAAATGTCGCAAGACATCGCCTTGCAACAAGTTTGGCGTCAGGCTGAGGTCATTCATGGTCATATCCGCTCGTATGATGGGGTTGCCCCCAGCCTATAGCCCCGCACAGCCTCGTCAAGCAGCGTAACGCCTCAAAGGGGATTCGCGGCCACAACCAAACCGCTTTTCTGTTACCGCAAACAGTACGAAAAATCTTCCCTTTTCGCACAAATCCTACCCATGCCGCCTCCCCAAAGCGTTTTGAATATCTTAGCCGCGAAATCCGCTGGCTGTCAAACTGCGCCAAGCCTTGACAGGTTTGCAACGATGCAGCGCTCGACGCCCCTGCCCCATACTGTCGCAACTTTGTATCCATCGCGGCAATTTGATGGCATCACTTAACGTAACCCTTTGTTCCGGCGTTGCATTGCATAAAGCTTCAACTTAAATGACCGCAATCTTTTCTTGGTTCTGACTTTTTGAGGCCCAACGAACGGACGATCTTGGAAAACAAGGCAAAATGCCGAAATACAGCGCGTCGGAGCAGTAGTATGTCAGTAAAATCACCCGCCCAACAAGGCGGCAATCAGTCGGTTCCTCAGCAGCAGCAAGGCCAGACCGTGCCTGCCCCACAACAAGCGGGCGGCGCTACTCCCGTGCAAAAGCCGCAGATTCGCGACTGGGCGTCAATCTGACCATTGGTCAGTTTACAATCCTTTCATCTCCCTAACGAACGCTAGGCCCAGTCGCAGATGCCTGGCGTTTTCATATGAAGTCGAAGCCGACTTCAACATGGCGTCCCTGATGCCAAATCCCGGCCCAAACCGGTCAAAACACCCCAATGTATGATTCTCCGGTCCTACCATCCGGGCGCTCCGCGCTTCTTCGGAACAAAGATTTCCTATTATTAACAATTGAATAGAGCAGAGATTCTCCGCCAAATTAGCGGGAATCCCGCGAAATATATCTTTTGGAAAAAGCTGCCGATGGGCGGAAATCCGCCTGAATCAGGTTACACAACCTAAAGTTGTCTTTTTAATTTGACGCTCGCGCATTTAGCGAGCTGAACTTAACGCTATCGTTAGATCTCATCTGGGGCATTTGAAATGTCGTCAGCGAAACTCATTTTGGGTTCCGTCATAGCGTCGAGCTTTGCGGCAAACGTAACCGCAGATTATTTCGGCGTTGTGGTCAAAGCAGCTGACACTGACTTTGGTAAAACCCTGGTCAGTGGCTCGAATATTGACCAAGCACTCGTAAACCTTGGCGTCACCTCGATACGCTACCCGGGCGGCACCGAAGCCCGCACCGATTTTTCCGTTACCGATGCAGCCGATGTGGCAGGTCTGAAACGCGCGATTGATTACTGCGCCGCCAACGGGCTTGCGCTGAATTTCACGCTGAATGACAGCCCTTATGTCGACCCGAGCACCGGCCAAGCCAGCATGACCCAGCAGCAACGCGCGGAATTGGTGGCTTTCCTGCAGAATGATCTGCTTGGCTACGCCAGCGCCCAAGGTGTGACGGTGGAGTCGATAAAGATCGGCAACGAATTCAGCGGCCGCACCGCTGACTACGGCTCACCAGCTGTCCAAGGTTACGGCAATGTCGCCGCACTGCTGGTCAACGAAATCGACTCGTTCCTGAATAATCACGCTTTTGCCACTGGTCGTCCCACCATCGTGGTCGAGGCTGCTGGTTGGGAAGCTGGCGCTGACACCATCATCGGCATACTTGAACAGGCCGGTGCCGCGTCGAAAGTTGGCGGCGTTGATCTGCACGGCAGCCAGAACGGCACGCAGGGTACCCCCACGCTCGACCTGACTTGGGATCTGTATTTCGGCACCGCCAACTCCGATGAGCCCGGCGTCTCGTATCAGGACCGCCTGACGCGCATCATCGAACACTGGACGTCCAACGCCGCCACCGCAAACGTCGCTCTGCGCGTTGATGCGTGGTGCTTTCCCACCACGCCGGAAGGTCCGGCACTTACCAACGCTGCCTTGGCGATCATGCAACTGCACACCTTTTCGCTGGTGGGCATCGCCTCGGCCACCTGCTACCTCGGCTATGGTCCTGACATGAGCAGTCTGATCCGCAAGGTTCCCGACAGCATTGCAATCGACGTCGCCAAGCAGACCACTCCGGGTGGCGCAATCTTTGCCATGATGGCCGCTGCGTTGCCGGGCACCCACGCGATCGAACTGCAATCCACCCCTGCCCCCGCGATTGAGGCCACCGACAGCAGCCTCACCCGCGCCTTCGCTGGCGACCAGCAACTGATCCTCTACACCGCCAACCGCACCTATACCGATCTTGCGATCGACATTGATACCGTCGCCCTTACCGGTTCGTTAGAGGCGTTCATTGGCGGCACAAAATCTGCAGCGATCAGCATTCTTGGCGTGACCGATAGCGCGATGGTGGCCGACGGCGACGGCCAGGCTCAGGTGACAATCGGCAAGTTGGCCTTGGCGCAATTGAACGCAGGAACGACTGATTTTACCCTGAACGCATATGAGATTAGCCAGATTACCCTGATTGCCGCCGGAACATTCGGGACCGCAGCCGAAAACATCATGACCGGAACTGCTGGATCAAACGTGCTGCACGGTCTTGGTGGCGCTGACACGCTGTATGGCGGTTCCGGCAGCGACACACTGGCGGGCGGTGACCAATCGGATCAGCTTTTCGGTGGTGCGGGCAAAGACCTGCTTTACGGCGGGACAGGCCAGGATGCACTGGATGGTGGTTCCGGCATTGATACCGCAAGTTACGCGTTTGCAACTGCTCCCGTCGTGGCAAATCTGGCTGCGCCACACACAAATACGGGCGACGCTTTTGGCGACACATATAGCGGAATTGAAAACCTGGAAGGCGGTCAGTTCAACGATACGCTGACCGGGGATACTGGCAACAACCTGCTGATTGGCGGTGCGGGTGATGACAATCTGGGCGGCGGCGATGGCAACGATATTCTGACTGGCGGCACAGGAAACGACTGGCTGCGCGGCAATGCTGGAAATGATTCCATATCCGGTGGAACTGGCGACGACACGCTGGCAGGCGGTGCAGGGGTGGACACGATGTCTGGCGGCGCAGGCAATGATGTCTTTTGCTATTACTTCAAATCCGAGGCTGGCGATCAGATAACCGACTTTGGCGCTACCACATCGACCGACGATGACCGCTTCAACATCAGCGCCGCTGGCTTTGGCGGCGGGCTTGGAACTGGTGCTTTGGACGCCAGTCAATTCGCCCTGCGCTTAATTGACAACTTCGCCCAGGATACCAGCGACCGTTTCATGTTTCGCGTGTTGGATAAAACGCTGTGGTTCGATGCGGACGGCAGCGGATCAGGCGCTGCGGTGATGGTCGCCAATCTGCAAGACAGCGCAGCAAACCTGACGGCAGCCGATATCTGGCTTTTCTAAGTCAGTTCAAAAAAATGCGCCCTCGGAAATGGGCGCACTTTTCTTATCAATGATGGATCAGCCGACCAGTTCAAGACCCGAGAAATAGAACGCAATCTCGCGTGCCGCCGAAGCCGCGCTGTCTGACCCGTGAACCGAGTTTTCGCCAACCGACAGCGCGAAATCCTTGCGGATCGTGCCTTCCGCTGCGTTGGCCGGGTTGGTGGCGCCCATGACTTCGCGGTTTTTCAGAATGGCGTTCTCGCCTTCCAGAACCTGCACAACCACCGGTTCGGACGCCATGAACGTGCAAAGCTCGCCATAAAACCCGCGCTCTTTATGTTCGGCATAGAACTGTCCGGCTTGGGCGACCGATAGATGAATCCGCTTTTGCGCGACGATCCGCAGGCCAGCATCCTCGAACTTGGCATTGATCTTGCCGGTCAGATTGCGCTTGGTGGCGTCGGGCTTGATGATCGACAGGGTGCGTTCGATGGCCATGATATTCTCCAGATGACAAAGCGCGAAGCCGCTGCCCCGCGCCGAAATGATGCGCGGACCTGCTATCACGCGAGCCACCCCTTGAAAAGCAGAATGCGCCCGTGTCACCTGAGCGTTCTGAACTCCCGAAGGAATGGATAACGCGATGCCCCCCTTCACCCTTGTCGGCCTCGATCACGTCGTATTTCTGATCGACGACATGACCCGTGCGATGGCGTTTTACGCCGAAGTTCTGGGCTGCGTTCCCGGCTACACCTATCCCGCACTGGGGATGGAACAGGTTTGGTGTGGCTCTGCCCTGATCGTGCTGTGGGACACCACCCATCCCGGCGCAGCCTCCGCCATCCCGCCGGTGGCCGGGGGCCGCAATGTCGACCACGTATGCATCACCACCACCCCATTTGCCCCCGAAGCGATGCGAATCCATCTCGCCGCCCATAACGTCGAAATCGAGCGTGAAGCCATCCACGGCGGCGCTCGCGGCATGGGCCACAGCTTCTATTTCCGCGACCCGTTCGGGAATAAGCTGGAGGTCAAGGGACCGGCGGAATACAAGGATGGACGGGCGTGACACCGCATGTCGATCCAAGCGCATCGCTGGTCGAAACTTTGGAATAAACACAATTTTCTGTCCGAAAATATCCGACGGGAGGTCTGGAGGGTGTCAAACCCTCCAGCGTTAAAGCATAACTGCCCTTAAAGGTCGAAACGGCCAGATGCAGCATTCCGTACTTGCTGATAACACCCAGTGGCGGCTTTCTTGGCTTCTTAAACTCCACACCAGAATATGGGTTCGCACGGAACCAACACGGCCGCATCAGTAAACGGAAGGCTAACGAGTTTAATATTATCGTTCATATTCAATAGTATAATGTGTATTTCACGCGTGAAACGCCCCCCAATTTCACGCTCCACCTCCCAAACTCCCCACCTTGACCTCGCCGCCCCCATAGGGCACTCCGCCCCCCATCATGCTCAAAATATCCGACATCACCTATTCCGTCGAAGGCCGCCCCCTGATGGAGGGAGCTTCCGCCACCATCCCGACCGGCCACAAAGTCGGCCTCGTCGGCCGCAACGGATCGGGCAAGACTACCCTCTTCCGCCTGATCCGCGGTGAACTGGCGCTGGAGGGCGGTGAAATTTCCCTCCCCACCCGCGCTCGCATCGGCGGCGTCGCCCAGGAAGTCCCTTCGTCCGAGACCTCCCTCATCGACACTGTTCTCGAAGCCGACACCGAACGCGCCGCCCTCCTCGCCGAGTCAGAGATCGCCCACGATCCCAATCGCATCGCCGAAATCCAGGCCCGCCTGACCGACATCGACGCGTGGAGCGCCGAGGGCCGCGCCGCCAGCATCCTTAAAGGTCTCGGTTTCGACAACGAGGCACAGCAACGCCCCTGCTCCGCCTATTCCGGCGGCTGGAGGATGCGTGTCGCCCTCGCCGGTGTCCTGTTCGCGCAACCCGACTACCTGCTACTGGATGAGCCCACCAACTACCTCGACCTCGAAGGCGCGTTGTGGCTTGAATCCTACCTGCAGAAGTATCCCCACACCGTCATCATCATCTCCCACGACCGCGGCCTTTTGAACCGCGCCGTCACCGGAATTCTGCACCTCGACAACAAGAAACTCACCTACTGGAACGGACCCTACGATCAGTTTGCACGCCAGATGTCCGAACGCCGCGCCGTTTTGCAGGCCGAGGCCAAGAAACAAGAAGCCCGCCGCGCCCACCTGCAGTCCTTTGTCGACCGCTTCAAAGCCAAGGCATCCAAAGCCGTGCAGGCGCAATCTCGCGTGAAAATGCTGGAAAAGATGGTTACGATCACCGCCCCTGAGGATGCCAAGAAGGTCGTCTTCACCTTTCCTAAGCCCGAGGAGTTGTCGCCCCCCATCATCAACATGGAAGGCGTCGCCGTCGGCTATGGCGGCCCACTTATCCTGAAAAAGCTGTCACTTCGCATCGACCAGGATGATCGCATCGCCCTTCTGGGTCGCAACGGTGAAGGCAAATCCACACTGTCTAAGTTGCTTGCAGGTAAACTGGAAGCCGCCGAAGGCCGCCTGACAAAGTCCTCCAAACTCCGCATCGGCTATTTCGCGCAGCATCAGGTCGATGAGCTCCACATCGACGAAACACCCCTGCAACACATCCAGCGCCTGCGCCCCGCTGAAGGGCAACCGCGCCTCCGCGCCCGTCTTGCAGGTTTCGGTCTTGGTGCCGATCAGGCCGAAACCGAAGTTGGCCGCCTTTCCGGTGGTCAAAAAGCCCGTCTCAGCCTTCTGATCGCTACCATCGACGCGCCGCACCTGCTCATCCTTGACGAACCCACCAACCACCTTGACATGGAAAGCCGCGAAGCTCTGGTTGAGGCGCTGACAGAATATTCCGGCGCCGTCATCCTTGTCAGCCACGATATGCACTTACTTTCGCTAGTTGCAGACCGCCTATGGCTGGTCAAAGGCGGCGCCGTCACGCCTTATTTCGACGATCTAGAGGCATACCGCCGCCAGCTGTTGGCCGGTGATGAAGATGCCAAGCCCCTCGCCAAGGCAATCGACAAGCCAAAGAAGGCCAGCCGCGACGAAATCAGCGCCTTTCGGTTGGAAGTTCGCAAGGCAGACGAACGTCTGGCAAAGCTGAACGACATGCGCGACAAGCTGGCAAAAAAACTCGCTGATCCTGCGCTTTATGAGGATGCCCGCAAAGGCGAGCTAGCGACATGGAACGGCAAATACGCCGAGGTGATGAACGCACTCGATAAGGCAGAGGCGCTATGGCTGGCGGCATCCGAAAAGCTTGAGGGCGCCGCGGCGAACTAAGCGAAGCTGCCTTCGAAGTACCTTGCGAGACCCTTGCGCCACGACTGCAAACCCGCCAACATCTTGCAATGCCGACAAGTGCGTTCTTGATCACTGCCTTCGCGACGATCTTCGTCGTTATCGACCCGCCGGGTCTGGTGCCACTGTTCATTGCGCTGACCGTCGGGATGGACGCGCAGCACCGCCGCATGATGGCGCAGCGTGCTTGCATCATCGCGGCGATCCTTCTGACGCTGTTCGGTCTGTTCGGCGAGGCACTTCTGGGGTTTATCGGCATCTCGATGCCGGCATTCCGCATAGCCGGTGGCATCCTGTTGTTTCTGACCGCGCTTGATATGCTGTTTGAACGCCGCACCCAGCGTCGTGAAGGGCAACAGCCCGATCCGCATCACGACCCTTCGGTGTTTCCGCTTGCCACCCCATTGATCGCCGGACCTGGTGCCATCGCGTCGATGATCCTGCTGATGGGACAGTCCGGCCCCGGTTGGACCGGTCGCATCGCCGTGCTTGGTCTGCTTTACGCGATGATCCTTGCTACGTTCCTGTTCTTTCTCGCCTCTGGCCCACTAGAGCGTTTGCTCGGTCGCACTGGCACCATCGTCATCACCCGCCTTCTGGGAATGCTGCTGGCGGCGCTGTCTGTCCAATTCGTGATCGACGGCATTCGCGGCACCGGGTTGATCGGGTGAGCCTGCCTGCCCACCTGCCCATGATGCTAGACGCCTCAGACACCCCGCGCCTGATTTACATGTTGCTGCTGCTTGCCGCCGTCAGTGGTTGGGCGATGGTCGAATACCGCAAACGCATGGGGCAGGCCCTGCGAACCGCCCTCGCATGGGGGATGATTTTTGTGGGCTTGATGGCGGGCTATGGCCTGTGGGCAGACATCCGCAAAGACATCCTGCCACAGCAAATGGTCGAGTCCGGTCACGTCACAATCCCGCTGGGTCGCGACGGTCACTACCATCCCACCCTGAACATCGACGGCCAGACCATCAGCTTTGTCGCGGACACCGGTGCAAGCACCGTCGTCCTTTCCCCCGCTGATGCACGCAGGCTTGGCATTGACCCTGACACTCTGGTTTTTGTCGGTCAGGCAATGACCGCAAACGGCATGGTCCGCACCGCCAGCATTACTTTGCCCAACGTGACCTTCGGCCCATTCCACGACGAAACCGTGCAGGCAGAGGTCAACGAGGCCGACATGGATGGGTCACTTCTGGGGATGAGCTATCTTGGTCGTTTCAGCATCACAATGGGCAGCAACCAGATGATCCTGTCGCGATGACCAAGCATTGGCTGCGCCGTCAAACCGCAGCCTTCTCCACCTTTTTCACCCAGGTCCCGGTTTCGTCCGCCCAATACTGCGCCGCCAAACCCCAACCAGTCAGCAAGCTCCACTGTGCCCGCGCCGCCTGCACCGCAGCCTCATCCGCACCGTCAAACAGCAACCAGATCCGCTCCAGCCCCGTCACTTCCGCACGATCGACTGATGCGCCGTTCAAAAGAACCAAACCTTTGGCATCATTGGCAATGCTTCCTGACCCAAGCAGCACTGGTTGCTTCGCATCATAATCACCACCCTGCAAACCATGCGGCAAAAACCCGTCTTCGGCCGTTGTCCAGAGCTTCGTATCAAGATGAGCCAGCACCCCCTTGTCAGGGCTGCGCAAGAACACCCGCCACTCCTGCCCCAAGGCACGGGTCAGTAGCGTCGTTACCAGATCATCAAACCCCGACCGTGTCAGATGATAAAAGACTGCAACCACACTCACTTTGTCTCAAACTTGTCGAGGATCAACCGGTTCAGTGCCGCCACTCCCCATCCGGTAGCACCCTTGGGCGACAACGGCAGATCAGCTTTCACCAATGCAGTGCCCGCAATATCCAGATGAACCCAAGGCATCCCATCCTTGATAAACCGTTTGATGAATTGCGCGGCGACTATCGCGCCACCTTCACGTCCACCAACGTTCATCATGTCGGCCAACCGCGACTTCAGCTTGTCATCGTAAGCCTCGCCCATCGGCATCCGCCATGCACCCTCACCTTCCGCCGCAGCAGCCTTCAAAAACGCATTGCACAGGTCGTCGTCGTTCGAGAATACACCAGCATTTTCATGACCTAACGCGACGATGATCGCACCTGTCAGCGTCGCCAGATTGATCACGCCCGTAGGATTGAACCGCTCTTGCGCGTACCACAAAACATCCGCCAGTAGCAGCCTGCCCTCAGCATCCGTGTTGATCACTTCGACCGTATCGCCCTTCATCGAGCGTACGATGTCCCCCGGGCGCTGCGCCCGCCCGTCAGGCATATTCTCGACGATACCAACCAATCCGACGACATTCGCCTTGGCCCCCCGCAGCGCCAAGGTCCGCATGACCCCGGCCACGACGCCTGCGCCGCCCATGTCCATCGTCATATCTTCCATGCCGCCAGCGCCTTTGATGGAAATACCGCCAGTGTCGAACACTACGCCTTTGCCAACCAAAGCAAAGGGTTGCGCGCCCTTCTCGCCGCCGTGCCACTGCATGACCACAACCTTGGTTGGACTTTCCGATCCCTGGCCAACTCCCAACAACAGCCGCATTCCCAGATGCACCAGCTGCTCTTCTTCCAGTACCTCGACCTCCAGACCGAGCTCGCGCAATGCCACAAGCCTCTCTGCGAATTCGAATGTTGTCAGGACGTTGGATGGCTCGTTCACCAGATCACGGGTAAAAAACACTCCCTCTGCAATGGCGCTTCCCGGCAAAGCGGTGGCGACCATCTTGTCAGGTGCGGAAACCATTATGGTAACCTCACCCAACGTCTTTTTGTCACCCGACTTATAGGCGTCAAAGGCGTAGGCCCGTAGTGTCAGTCCCAAAGCGATGTCTGTCGTCTTCGTATGGTTCTCAGCCAGTACAAGCACACCTGCCGACCCCAACCCTTTGCCTATCGCCCCTCCCGCCTTCCGCGCTGTCGCCGTATCCGTTCGTCTGGGCAACTTTACGACCTGCACCGCGTCCGCTACCAATCCCGCAGGATAGGCCAGTTCGGCAGCCTCGCCGGGCTTGAGTTTGGTAAATGCGTCAGATTCGATAAACCGCTTCAGCGACCCGCGCATCAAACGGTCCAATTGCCGCACCGCCGGAGTTCTCGGGGCGTTGCCCTCTATCAGAACCGCGATGCGGCCGGTGGTTTTGGCCAAAACTGCCAGATCGGTGGCAAGATACAGCGGGGCGACGGGTTTGTTCATGATGCTCTCCGGCATACGGCAGGCTTGTGCCAAGCGCGCGACTTCGCCCAAGGCTAGTGTGGCCCCTGGCAAATGGCCAGATATCAGTTTTACCCGCCGGGCTTTTCCGGTAGCTTCCGCCAAACTCGTAAAACAGGAGCGGCGCGCGCGTGACGAGATTCGACCGATACTTGTTGTCGCAACTTCTTACGATGTTTGGATTCTTTGCCCTCGTTCTGGTCGGCGTCTACTGGATCAATCGCGCCGTCGGACTGTTCGACCAATTGATCGGCGATGGTCAATCTGCGCT
>JBDSXE010000255.1:0-3187 GCA_039926325.1 Paracoccaceae bacterium
TCAATGGCTTACGCCCCAGAGAACGTTCGACGCCAGTCGCGTTCCCTCCACCAATAAAATCAGCGACGTGCGCCGGGCGTCTGGCGCTTCCGCTGCTTTGGTTTGCCATTCATCAAACTACTCTAAAAGGGCGATACATTCCGGTCTCGCCATGCAGGTGTTCTGGTGTTTTCGCGGCAAGTCATCGGCCAGCCTTTGAGCCAACTGTGCTGGTATCTGCGGCGGCAGGTCACGAAAATCCTGACACCGTTCCGTTGCCACGTGGCCCGCCCGATCACCATCTTGGGATAGATTGCACCGTAAAACGTTGCCGTATCGACGAAATTTATCCCACGCTCAGACGCGTGCAGCGGCATGCGGACCGCGCCCGCATCGTTCCCCCGCCCCACTGCCCGGCGATCTGCCACTCGCCAAAGCCCAACACTGATGACTTCTCAATATTCCGGTCGCAGGTCGGGCAAGTCCTCTGGCTCACACGGTACGATCGGCACGGTCGCGGCATGGGGCGGCGTCACCTGTGCGTCGTGGGCGGCAGAAGCGCCGGATCAATTTGTGAATACAAGCCGATCCAGGCTGTTCTTACTGATCCTGCGATTCCCAGTGAGCTTGCAATTCCAGAGCGTATTCGTTGCAAACTGTGATGGTCTTGTCAGAAGGCGAATAGAATGCATTCGCTTCGCCGCAATCTGCGACTATCACGGAAATCTCTTCGGGCAAGCCGAACTTCTCGTTCATCGACTTGACCTCATCGGCCAACAGATCGGCCAGCGGCACTCCCTCTTGCCCTGGCGCCATGACCAGACCCTTTTTGTCCGGCGATGGATCTGTCCCTTCCAGAACCGCGCTCCAGGCATCGGCGGCCTGTTGATACTCCCAAGGGCAACTGTCCAGCTTTTCCGTCGGCAGTTCCAGGTCGATGGCAAGTTGTTTGCGCTTTTCGGGGTTAGCACCATAGAACAGGCAAACCACGCTGTAATAGCGCTGGATGTCCAGCGAGTGCACATCTGCCATCGAGCTTTCGTTAGGCTCAAGGTTGGGATCAGCAGCGTTCATGGCGTAGGCCGTCGCATCGCTGGTCAGGATGGCCGAGGCAGCATCCTCCTCCCAGACGTCATTCATCAGGATGACTGAAAGCGTGTCCGCCGCATCCTCTTCTTTGCCCAGAACCGGGATGCCAAGAACGTCGATCAGCCCGTGGCCGAGTTCATGATAAAAGGTCGCAATGACTTCATTGGCGATGAAATCCGCCTCTGCCTCGTCATCCGGAAACACGTAGGCTGTGCCCGACAAAGCCGGACCCGCAAGCGCAACAAGGCACGCCAAAGACAAGAGATATCGCAGCATGTTTACTCCCCGAAAATGCTGCCTGCATGTTGCACAGGTTCCGCGTGGGATCAAAGCCCAGTAATCAAGATCAAGAAGAAGCCCGGCATTATATTTCCCGTAATCTCACGCACTTGGAAACGCTGGAGCGATCGGTCGGGCCTTGCCTCTGCATGGTCAAAGCTGCACCCGCCGCAATCGCAGCGCGTTTGTGATGACTGAGACCGATGACAGGCTCATCGCGGCCGCCGCTATCATCGGAGACAGCAGCGTGCCCGTCAGCGGATACAGCGCGCCCGCTGCAATTGGTACACCGATGGCATTGTAGGCAAAGGCGAAGAACAGGTTCTGCTTGATGTTGCGGATCGTCGCCTTGGCCAGTATCCGGGCGCGGACGATGCCCATCAGATCTCCGCCCAACAGTGTGATCCCGGCGCTTTCGACCGCAACATCGGCACCGGTTCCCATCGCGATGCCGACATCGGCGGCAGCCAGCGCCGGTGCGTCATTCACGCCGTCGCCAGCCATCGCGATCTTGTGGCCTTGGGCGCGCAGTTCCTCGATTAGCTTTTTCTTGTCTTCTGGCAATACGCCGGCACGGACATCGTCGATCCCCAAGCTGGCTGCGATGGCACGCGCCGTGCGCTCGTTGTCGCCAGTCGCCATAATGATCCGCAGGCCCACGCCGTGCAGCGCCTTGATCGCCTCAGCTGTCGAAGGCTTGACCAGATCGGCCACAGCGATGATCCCGACAAGCTTGGCGTCAACCGCCAGGAACATCGCCGTCTTGCCAAGGCCGCGCAGCTTGTCGGCGGCGGCTTCGGCGCTGGTGGTGTCCAGACCCATTTCCCGCATCATCGCGGCATTGCCCAATGCAACAGCGCGGCCGCCGACCGTACCGCGCACGCCTTTTCCGGTAACAGCCTCGAACCCTTGCGTCTCGCCAGCAGCGATGCCCTTGGCCAACGCGCCCGCAACAATCGCCTCTGCCAGCGGGTGTTCTGATCCCTTCTCCAAGGCTGCGGCTATGGTCAGGATCGTCGCCTCAGTTTCCACGCCCAATACAACGGTGTCGGTCAGCACCGGCTTGCCCATCGTCAACGTGCCCGTCTTGTCCACGATCAGCGTATCGACCGAAGCCATCCGTTCCAGCGCCTCGGCATCCTTGATCAGAACTCCCGCCTGCGCACCGCGCCCTGCGGCTGTGGTGATCGAGATTGGCGTGGCAAGGCCAAGCGCGCATGGACAGGCAATGATCAGCACCGATACCGCCGCCGCGATGGCATAGACAAACGCGGGCTGCGGACCGACAAAGAACCACGCTGCAAGGGCGGCCAATGCCACCAGCACGACCGTTGGCACGAAGATAGCGGAGACTTTGTCGGCCAGCCCCTGAATCGGCGCACGGGACCGCTTGGCGTTCGACACCATCTCGACGATCTGGGCCAGAACCGTGTCGGCTCCAACCCTGGCAGCCTGCATAACCAACGAGCCGTTCTTGTTGATAGTGCCGCCGGTCACCGGATCGCCCGGTGTTTTTTCCACTGGCATGGCCTCGCCCGTCAGCAGGCTTTCATCAACCGCCGAACTGCCTTCGATCACCTTTCCGTCCACCGGCACGGCATCGCCCGGGCGAACCCGCAAGCGGTCCCCGGCCATGACGTTTTCCAATGGCGCATCATATTCAGTTCCATCCGGCAGAATGCGGCGGGCCGTTTTGGGCGACAGGTCCAGCAGTGCGCGGATCGCGTCGCCGGTGCGTTCGCGGGCGCGCAGTTCCAGCACCTGGCCGAAAAAGACCAACGCCACGATCACCACGGCGGCCTCGTAATAGGTGCCGACGCCCATGCCGATTCGGTACGCT
>JBDSXE010000256.1:0-2667 GCA_039926325.1 Paracoccaceae bacterium
CGGTTTTCAACAAGGATCGGCATGGAGAGCGGGCAAGTCTCATCCGGCAGATTCTGAAAAAGTGGGGTGATGCCAGGCCGGTCGGCAAAGGCCGCCAGGTAGGTCAGATAATTTGAGCGTCGTATCGCAATGGCGCCAGAGATATCAAAAGTCGGTATTTGATGTGCGGTCAGACTATTGATCCTAGTGTTAAGAAGTCGGTCGTCGAAATAATAGTCTGATGGCATATCCGGATGTGAGTTGGCTCCTGTCACCGGAGGTGCAACAGGTGCGGGCCGGCCGGGTCGCAGGCGTCGCATTAAGGCGTGACGGCGCTCTGCGCCCAGTGCCATATCAATACTTGCCCGCAGCAGAGCTTTGCCAGTTATTCGAAATGACGGTCTCTTGTCGAACCGAGGTTCGCTCGTGATGCGACTGTTGTTGATGACCAATGCCCCGCCGCCGATCACCGGAAAGAATTTGTAAAAACAGAAGAGCGAGATATCGCCAGCACTGCCGTTGGCTGGGTTTGCCCCGCTAAGCAAACTAAGCGCACAATCCTCGATCAGAAATAATCCCCGCGCATCACAGAGAGCTCGTAACGAAGCTGTCGCAGGCTGCAAGAATCCGAAATAGTGGATCAAATAGATTGCCCTGGTGCGCGACGTGATACCGGCCTCGATAGCGGCGATATCGACGTGGGTTTGCCTGTCCACTGGGTAGAGCACTACCGTCAATCCGGCGTGTAGCAGCGGGTCAAGCTCGGAACCGCAGTTAAACGCCGGAGCCAGAACCTCGTCACCGGACTGCAGCCCGAGCAGATCGCATGCTTGCCGGATTGCCGCGCGGGTGTTGAAGCTGTAGGAGATTCGCCGACCCTGGAACAGTGCTGGCAGCCCACCTGCAGGGTCGCGGCCAAACAAAGAGGCAATCCGCATTGGCATTTCACCACAGTAAGGCGGTCTAACCATGACTTCCGGCCACACTACCAAGTTCATGCCACGCTATCTTGCGTTGCCAGAGATGCAGAACTTCGCTTAGCTGCGCCAAAGGACGGTTTTCAGTTACCAAGGTTTGCTCTTATGTGCTCTTCGCGTGATCCGACCCGTAGCATTCTTGCGGTTTCCATCATCATCGTCAATTGGAACACGCATGCTCTGCTTCGTGATTGCTTGCGCTCGGTCATAGATCAAACCAAGGCCCCACACGAAATCATTGTCATCGACAATGCCAGCTCGGACGGCTCCGCCGCAATGGTAGCGGCCGAATTTCCCCATGTGGTGTTGATCGCGAACGCAGAGAACGGCGGTTTCGCGGCGGCCAACAATCAAGGCATGCAGGTAGCACTGGGCGAAAATCTTCTGCTGCTGAACCCCGACACCATCATACTGGATGGGGCGATTGACAAGATGTTGGGGTGGCTGGCGCAGCACCCTGATGTGGGCTGCGTCGGCTGTCAGGTGCTGGAAGGGCCGGGCGTAATCCAGCGAACTTGCTTTGCGGATCTTGGCACGGCAAACCATCTTATCGTTGAACTGGGCCTAATGCGACTAGCCCGCTGGTTTTCGGTGCTAGGGCGGCCCTGGTATGCTGACTGGGACCGCAAGTCCGAGCGTGAGGTCGATGTCGTCTCTGGCATGTTCATGCTGGTGCCGCGTGCGGTGATCGAAAAGGTCGGAGTTTTGGATGAGGCCTTCTTTATCTATGCCGAAGAGGCCGATTGGTGTCGGCGCATCCGCAAAGCAGGTTGGCGCTGTGTTTTTACGCCCGTCGCGCAGATCGTCCATCTCGATGGCGGCTCAAAAAGTACCGCGCAGATCCGGTCGAAAATGTACATCCAGATGCAGAAAAGCCATCTGATCTATGCCCACAAACACGGCGGTCGCCCTGCATATGCTGCGGCGAAGGCGATATTCGTCGGCTCGGCCCTGTTGCGAGGTGCGCTTTTCGGCGCATTGGATTTGGTCCGCCCGGATGCATCAAGCAGAGCAAGGGTCCGGCTGTCTTCGGCCTCTCTTGCCTTCCACTTGGCCGGAAAGGAGCCTCAAACGTGAATAGCCTTCCCCCGCAGCTCGGACTTGCCGTGACTTGGATAACTGATCCCGCTGATATAGACACGCTTCGGGACGAATGGCAGGCTCTGGCAGAGCGAGTCCGGGCGGACATCTACATGCGGCCGGACTGGTTTGCGGTCTGGTGGGACCATTTTAGTGTCGGGCGGCGATTTGCTTGCTTGGTGGCTCGCGCCGATGACAGCTTGGTCGGCGTGCTTCCCTTTGTGCTGGAGGATGTCTGGCTGGGTCCGTTTCCGCAGAGTGTTGCGCGCCTTGCAGGCACCGACCCACACTGCATTATCTTGCAGCTTTCTCTGCAGGCGCGTTGGGCTGACAAGGTGCTTGCAGAGGCCGTCAACCACCTGATCGGAAAATTGGGGTGCGTCGCCGTCAGCTTCACGCCAATTTCGGATCTGGCCGCACATTTGGCTCCGCTCCGTGGGCTTGCAGACTGTGGAACCGGTCGGATTGTGCTGGAGGCTGCGGCAGGCTCCCACGTTGTCTTCGATCTGCCTAGCAGTTTTGAAAAGTACCTTGCGCTTGTCGCCAGCAAGCGCCGTGGCCAGTTCCGTAGCCGTGTGAAGGGGCTGCAGGAGGCTTTTGGAATGACAGCCGAGCGTCTGGCCGCCGATTC
>JBDSXE010000257.1:0-3992 GCA_039926325.1 Paracoccaceae bacterium
GGGCCGACTGGACCGCTAGGCCGGCCCTCGGCCCTGAAACCGCTTCCCCAACATTTTGACTAAAATTTCGCCTTTCATTTTGGCGCAAATATCCCACGGGGTGCGGGGGTTTGAAACCCCCGCCGGGTCGAGCCAACCGATCCGTTATCAGGCAAATTCCGCCCGCCAAATGCGTTAAAATTCGGTTAACCTAAAGCCTCAAGTCATTGTAATGATGTGATATTTAAAGATGTCCATATCTGGACGCCCCCTCAATCTTTACCGACCCACGCTTCGACCGACCCCATCAACGGCCGGAAATACGCGATCACCCGCCCCTCCTCGGGTGCCACCGCCCCGTTCACCCAAGGCGCCACCCCGTGCAGCATCAACCGATGCAGCAAAATCGCCTCCCCAACCCGCGACCATACTTCTACCCGCCGACACGTCGCAAACACCCGCGCCCGCGCTGCCTGATAGACCTCCGTCACGTCCACATCACCCCAACTTGCCACGGCATGCCCTGCAAACGCCTCCCTCAAAGCGGCCCGCAACACCTCATGGCTGCCCTCCCACACCACCAGCGGCGACGCCCCCGCACCGCAGTCGTTCAGCGATATCCCCAAAATCCACGCGTGCGGTTCTTTGACCATCCGCCGCCGGTCCGGTCCGGTGGGCAACACCCCATCCAGATGCGCCGCATCCCGCCGTAGCCTGTAACCAAACGCCGTCGCACTCTCCTCGACCGAGGGCTGCGGATACCCCGGATAGACCGCCGAAACCTGCCCCCGATGCAGCGCAACAGGCGTCAGCGGCAGCTCTTCCCACGGGAAAGCCTCCCCTTAACCGTCCCGCTCGCATCATTCTCCAGCAGCTCCAGCCCAACCGCCCAAGTCCCCCCACACCGCCGCGCTTCCCCTCTCAGCGCCTGCACCGCCAAAGGCCGCGCCGCCGCAGCCCACGCCCCAATCGCTGGATCAGCAATCCGCTGCCACCCCGTTACCATCCCGCCGCCTTCCGAAGCATGTTCAACGCGACCAGCGTGATGAACACCGCGAACACCCGCTTCAACGGTTTCGGGTCCATCGCATGCGCCAGCCGCACCCCATAGGGCGTCGTCAGCAGCGTCATCGGAATGATCACCGCAAACGCCGGAATGTTCACCGCCCCCAAACTCAACGGCGGCGCATCAGCCACCGGCAACAACATGAACCCGATCAGCGACGGCACGGAAATCAGAATGCCAAACCCCGATGCCGTAGCCACCGCCCGATGGATCGGCATGGCATACAGGCTCATCAACGGCACCCCGAACGTGCCACCGCCAATCCCCATCAGGGTCGAGAAGAACGACAGCACCACAGACTCGATCCCCCGCACCGGCTGCCCCGGCATCGCGGACCCCAGCCGCCATTCCGACTGCCCGAACGCCATATACAACCCGGCGATCATCGCCAGCACCCCGAACACCGCCTGCAATGCCGTGGTATGCAGCACATAGGCCACCAACACCCCCAGCACCGCGCCCACCACCAGAAACGGAGCCCAGTCGCGTAGAACCTGCCAGTCCACCGCGCCTTTCTTGTCGTGCAGCAATACCGACCGCAGCGACGTGACGACAATCGTCGCCGCCGAGGTGCCGATACAGACCTGCATAAGATGGTCGCCGCCATACCCCAATTTGCCGAACAGATAAAAGAACGCCGGCACCAGCACGATGCCGCCGCCAACGCCCAATAGTCCGGCAATCACCCCGGTGAACGCCCCGATCACCAGCAAAAGCACCAACATCGGCAGGAAACTTGCAAGCTCGGGCATGGCGGCTCCTATGGGTTACGCAAGACCTAGCCTGCGCGACCATACAAGGCCAGAGCCGGGGTTGCACCTGCGGCATGTCAAAGTTAGCTTGCGCCGCAATCACAACGAAGGGATTCCACCATGTCAGGCAGCCTTGCGCGCCCCGCACTGATTCTGGGCCTTTTGTCCTGCATCGGCCCCTTTGCCATCGACATGTACCTGCCCGCGATGCCCGTCATCGGGGCCGACCTCGCCGCTACACCGCAGGGGATGCAAACCACGATCACCGCCTATTTCGCCGCCTTCGGTCTGGCGCAGATGATCTATGGCCCGTGGGCCGACCAAGCCGGACGCAAGACGCCGCTTTATGCGGGGATCGGCATGTTTGTCCTTGGCACCATCCTGTGCATGTTTGCCCACAGCGGGGTTGAGCTTAGTGCCGGTCGCTTCGTTCAGGGTCTGGGAGGGGCCGCGTTGGGCGTCGTACCTCGGGCCATCGTGCGCGACATGTTCACCGGACCAGAGGCGACCCGGATGATGGCCGCGATCATGCTGGTATTTTCGGTGTCGCCCATGCTGGCACCACTGGCTGGGTCGGCCTTGCTTGGCGTCACGGGCTGGCGCGGCATCTTTGGCGCGTTGCTGGTGGCCGCCGTCCTCAGCCTTGCCCTTTTGGCATTCGCGCAACCCGAAACGCTGGCCCCCGACAACCGACGCCCCTTCAACTTTGGCACCCTGCTGAGGGGATGTGCCGAGTTGTTCGTGGACAAGGGTTTTCTGCTGCTGACCTTTATCGGAGCGTTCGGCTTTGGCAGCTTCTTCATCTTCCTTGCCGCTGGTTCCTACGTCTACCAACAGGGGTTCGGCCTGTCCTCGACCGGCTTCTCGCTGGCATTTGCTGCGAATGCCATGGCGTTCATCGGTGGAACCCAGCTGGCAAACAAGGCATCCGCCCGCTTTGGTGTATTGCCCACACTGAAATGGGCCAGCATCGGCTTCGCGGTTTCCGCCTGTGGTTTGTTCGCCATAGCACTGCTGGGGGACGTCAACCTTTGGGTCGTGATTGTCGGCCTGGCGATGGGCAACGGCTGCCTTGGCCTGATCGTGCCGACGACGATGGTGATGGCGCTGGATGATCAGGGCGAAAAGGCCGGGCTGGCGTCATCGCTTGGTGGCACGCTGCAAATGCTGACAGGCGGTGTGATGGTCGTGGCCCTGGGTCCGATTCTGGGTGCTGATCCGCTGCCGATGATCGGCGGTATCGCCTTTGCCGCCGTGATCACGCTGATCCTGACACTGCTGGTCCCGACATCTCAGGCGGCAGAGCGCACCGCCTGAAGCTCTGCCAAGGCCGCATCCAGCACCTCCAGCCCCGATCCGGGCCGCGCGTCCGACAGCACCCGCCGCCAGCCACGCGCCCCCGGACGCGCCTGAAACAGCCCCAGCATGTGCCGGGTGATCTGGTGCAAACGCCCACCGCTGGCCAGATGCGCCGCGATATAGGGCCGCATCTCCTCGACCACCTCAAACGCGTCCAGCCCCGGCGCATCCCCCCACAACGCATCCGCGCCGATCAGCGCCCGCCCTGGATCGTGATAGGCCGCCCGTCCCAGCATGACGCCATCCAGTCCCTGATCCAGAAACCCCTGCGCCTGTTCCAGCGAATTGATGCCACCGTTGATGCAGATCGTCAGATGCGGAAACGTCGCCTTCATCCGCAAAACCAGCCCGTAATCCAAGGGCGGCACATCGCGGTTTTCTTTGGGTGACAGCCCCTTCAACCACGCCTTGCGCGCGTGCACGATGAAATGCGTAACGCCAGCCGCCGACACCCGCTCCAGAAAGTCTGGCAGCACGACCTCGGGGTCTTGATCATCCACCCCGATCCGGCATTTGACCGTCACTGGAACTGAACTGACCTCCAGCATCGCCGCCACACAATCCGCGACCAAAGCGGGCCGCTCCATCAGAACCGCCCCAAAGCACCCCGATTGCACCCGGTCGCTGGGGCAGCCTACGTTCAGATTGATCTCGTCATAACCATATGGCACCGCCGCCCGCACCGCCGCTGCCAGCAACGCAGGTTCAGACCCGCCCAACTGCAATGCCACCGGATGCTCCTGATCCGAATGCCCGATCAGCCGATCCCGGTCGCCATGCACGACCAGCAGCTTCTTCGGCCACGGGGCGGCGCGGTAGAGTGCCTCGGAGAAGCG
>JBDSXE010000258.1:0-13899 GCA_039926325.1 Paracoccaceae bacterium
CGAACAGGCCGCCGACGACGGCAAGGACAATCTCGTGCTTGATGCAGACGGCGATGGCACCAAGCGCGCCGCCAAGGGCCAGCGAGCCGGTGTCACCCATGAAGACGGCGGCGGGCGGGGCGTTGTACCACAAAAAGCCGAGGCCGGCGCCGAACAGGGCGGACGAGAAAATCAGGATCTCGCCGGTGCCGGGGACGTAGTGGACCCCAAGGTAATCCGCGAAGTTCACGTTGCCGACGACGTAGGCAATGATGCCAAGCGTTGCAGCGGCGATCATCACAGGCATGATTGCAAGGCCGTCAAGGCCATCGGTCAGGTTGACTGCGTTGGCGGCACCGACAATCACGATCATGCCAAACGGGACGTAGAAGTAGCCAAGGTTCACAAGCGCGTTCTTGAAAACCGGCAAGGCGAGTTGATTGGTCAGGGCGTCGGGGTGAAAGCGGGCTGCGGCATAGGTCGCCATCGCGGCGATCAGCAAGCCAAGGCCAAAGCGGATTTTGCCCGATACGCCGTTGGAGGATTGTTTGGTGACTTTGGCGTAGTCATCGGCGAACCCGATCAGCCCGAACGCGAGCGTCACCAGCAAAACGATCCAGATGTAGGGATTGTCGAGCCGCGCCCATGCGAGGGTGGACACCAGCAGCGATGACAGGATCAAAAGGCCACCCATCGTCGGGGTGCCTGCCTTGGCAAAGTGGGTTTGCGGGCCATCCTCGCGGATCGGCTGGCCCTTGCCCTGCCTGCGGCGCAAGAGGTCGATCAGGGGGCGGCCAAAGATGAAACCGAAGATCAGGGCGGTGGCAAAGGCACAACCGGCGCGGAAGGTGATATAGCGAAAGAGGTTGAAAAAGTCGCCCCCGGTCGAAAACTCGGTCAACCAATACAGCATTTATCTAGCCTCTCGCCTGTTCAGCGCCTGCCCTTGACCCAATTTGCGGAGGGCGTCAACGACCAGTGACACCTTGATGCCCTTGGAACCCTTGACCAGCACGACATCCCCGGCGTCAACCAGACTGCGGGCATGGGCGGCAAGTTCGGGCGCGGTTTCGGTCCACAGACCGCGTTGGGCGCGTGGCAAGGTACGCCAAAACGCCTGCATCCGGGGACCGACGCAGTGGATCGTGGTGATCTGCGACAGGCCGGGGTGGCGCGCGAATGCAAGGTGCAAAACCCCTTCCGTGGGGCCAAGTTCCAGCATGTCACCCAGTATGGCGATGCGGCGACCGTTCGCGATACGGCCGATGCGGTGCTGCGGCTGGGTGGCAATCAGCACGTCCAAAGCGGCGGCAAGCGAGGCTGGGTTGGAGTTGAAGGCGTCGTCAATCAGATCAAAGCCGTGTCTTTCCACCGGATCCAGCATGATGCGTTCACGGGTGCCGCGCCCTTGCGGCGGGGTCCAGCGGCCAAGATCGTTCACCGCAATCACCGGATCAAGGTTCAGCGCGTCGGCGGTGGCAAGGGCCGCCAGACCGTTCGCGGCAAAGTGCCGGCCGGGGGACATCACCTTGTACAGGAACGGTATCCCGTGACGGGTGGCGCGGACGACAGTGCAGGTGTCGGACAGGGTGGCATGGGTCAGCTGGTAGTCGGCCTTGGGGTCTGCACCAAAGGTGAGGGTGGTCTGGGCAGTCGCCCGCGCCTTGGTCAGCAGGATTTCGGCGGTGGGTGTATCAAGCGGGACAATCGCGGTGCCGCCGGGTTCCAGCCCGTCGAATATCGCGGCTTTTTCAACGGCGATGCCGTCTAACCCACCGAACGCCTCAAGATGGGCGGGGGCGATGGTGGTGATCAGGGCGACATGCAGGCGCGACAGCTTGGCGAGGGGGGCGATTTCGCCCGGGTGGTTCATGCCAATTTCGATCACCGCAAAGTCAGCGTCGGGTGGCATCCGCGCCAAGGTCAAGGGTACGCCCCAGTGGTTGTTATAGCTGGCCTCTGCCGCGTGGGTTTTGCCCTGGCCGGACAGGATGGCGCGCAGCATTTCCTTGGTCGAGGTCTTGCCGACCGAACCCGTGACGCCGATGATTTTCGCCTGTGTTCTGCTGCGGGCAAAGGCGCCGAGGTCAGTAAGGGCCTGCAAAACGTTGGGCACGATCAACAGCGGAGCATCGGGCGGAACGCCGTCAGGGACGCGGGTAACGAGGGCGGCGGCGGCACCCTTACCAAGGGCTTCCGCGACAAATTCATGGCCGTCGCGCAGGTCTGTCAAAGCTATGAACAGATCGCCGGTTTGAAGAGTGCGGGTGTCGATGGAGACGCCATTGGCGTTCCACGCGGTTGTGGAGGTGCCGCGTGTGGCAGTGGCAGCGTCGGCGGCGGTCCAGAGCGTCATGGGGACGGCTCTTTGAGAGGGAGGAGCCTCCGGCGGGGATATTTAGGAAAAGATGAATGGGTAAGGGCGGTCATATCACGCCGTCCAGTGCGGCAACCGCGACCGAGGCTTGTTCAACGTCGTCAAAGGGATAGACCTGCCCTTGGATGGTCTGGCCGCTCTCGTGGCCCTTGCCTGCGATCAGCAGGGCATCGCCGGGTTGCAGGGCATCGACGGCCCGCAATATAGCCTCCGCCCGATCCCCGACTTCGCGCGCTTCGGGACAGGCGGCAAGGATGGCGGCGCGGATGCTGGCGGGGTCTTCGGAGCGTGGATTGTCGTCGGTGACATACAGCAGATCGGCGTTTTCGGCAGCCGCGCGGCCCATCAGCGGACGTTTGCCCCGGTCACGATCGCCGCCTGCGCCAAAGACGATGATGACGCGACCCATGACATGCGGGCGCAGCGCCTTGAGAGCGGTGGAGATGGCATCCGGGCTGTGCGCGAAATCGACAAAGACCGACGCGCCGTTCTTGCGCGTGGCGGCAAGCTGCATCCGCCCGCGAACGCCCGTCAGGTTTGGCAATGCCTGCAAAACGTCGCCCGCAGGTTCGCCTGCGGCAATGACAAGTCCCGCGGCCAAGGCCACATTCTCTGCCTGAAAGCCACCGATCAGGTCAAGTCGGATCTGGTGGATCTGGCCCTTCCACGACAGTCGCAAATCCTGCCCGGTGGCGTCGAACCGCTGCGCCAGAATGCGAAGGTCGCAATTCGCGGCATGGCCGACCGTAATCAGGCTTTGGCCGCGTTCGGCGGCAAGGCCCGCAAGTTCGACGCCCTTTAGATCGTTCAGATTGATCACCGCCACGCCCTCTGGTGGCAGGACGCGGGTGAAGAGCGCGGCCTTGGCGGCGAAGTAAGCCGCGAACGTCTTGTGATAGTCGAGATGATCTTGGGTGAAATTGGTGAACCCGGCGGCGAGCAGGCGGACGCCATCCAGACGGCGTTGGTCAAGGCCGTGGCTGGACGCCTCCATCGCAGCATGGGTCACGCCAGCGGCGGCGGCATCCGACAGCATCCGGTGCAGGGTAATGGGATCGGGCGTGGTATGGACGGATGCCGCCTCCCACGCGCCTTCGACGCCAGTGGTGCCGATGTTAATGGCGGCGTGGCCAAGCTGGCTCCATATCTGGCGGGCAAAGCTGGCGACCGAGGTTTTGCCGTTGGTGCCGGTGACGGCGACCATGACTTCGGGCTGCTGGCCGAACCATAGGGCGGCGGCACTGGCCAGCGCCTCTCGCGGGTCTTCAGCGATGATCAGGGCGGCTTGGCTGGCCTGCAGCGCGTCCGCGCCGAGTTTTGCCCCGGCGGCGTCAGTCAGGATCGCTGTGGCACCCGCCTGCAGCGCGGTCGCGATATAGCTGGCACCGTGAACCGCAGAACCCGGCATGGCGGCGAACAGAAACCCCGGACGAACCGCGCGGCTGTCTGCCGTGATGCCGGACAGCCGCGGATTGCGCCCGGCCCTTGCAGTCAGTCCAAGCTCGGATAGGGACTTTGTCGCAGCCATGTTCACTCTGACACTTTGGGTTCCGATACAGCTGTTAACCCATCCAGCGAGGTGGTTTCAACCTGTGGCCGCAAGCCCATCAAGGGTCCGATGCGGCGAATGATCTCTGCCGCGACGGGAACCGAGGTCCAGCCAGCGGTGCGTCGTGGCGCGGGGCCGGATGTTTCGACGGGTTCATCCAGAATGACGACCAGCACATATTTCGGGTCATTGGCCGGAAAGATCGAGGCGAAGGTGTTGATGACCTTCTGATGGTCATAACCGCCACCCTTTTTGGGCTTTTCCGCCGTCCCCGTCTTGCCCGCCACTGCGTAGCCCGGAACGTTTGCAAGGGTCGCCGTGCCCTCTGTCACAACGCGGCGCAGCATGGCGACGCAGGCTTTGGCGGTGTCGGCGGTGATCAACCTAACCCCCGGTTCGTGGTGGGCGGAATGCAGCAGCGTAGGTGTGACCTTGATGCCACCGTTGGCGATGGTGGCATAACCGGCGGCAAGGTTCAACGGGCTGGACGCAATGCCGTGACCATAAGACGCTGTAATCGTGACGATTTCAGACCAGCGGTCCGGCACCAGCGCCTTGGCGCCCGGTGCTTCGATCAGTTCCGCTGTTGGCGGGTCCAACAGGCCCATCGACTTCAGGAACGCTTGCTGCCGCTCTCCACCGATCATGAGGCCGATGTGGGCGGCGCCGACGTTGGAGGATTTGGCGATGATGTCGCTGACCGACAATAGCGGGCCGTAGTTGTGGTTTTCGAACTCGCGGATCGTGAACTTGCCCCATTTCATTGGGGCATTGGCATCAACGAGCGTTTCGGGGTTCACAAGTCCCAAGTCCATCGCCTGAGCGACGGCAAATATCTTGAAGGTCGATCCAAGTTCGTAGACGCCCTGTACGGCGCGGTTGAACAGCGGGCTGTCGGACGGATCGCCGCTGATGGCAGAGGCAGGCCGGTCGTTCGGGTCAAAGTTCGGCAAGCTGGCCAGCGACAAAATCTCGCCGGTATGGATGTCCATCAGGATGGCGGCGGCGCCCTTGGCGTTCATCATCCGCATGCCGGTGGCCAGAACCTCTTCGATGTTGGCTTGCAGGGTCAGGTCAATTGACAGCGTCAGCGGTGTGCCGGACTGGGCCGGGTCACGCAAGCGGGCGTCGAGGTCTTTTTCGATGCCTGCCGTGCCGATCACCTCGGCGCTGTCGACACCTTCAGCACCGAAAGCCGCGCCGCCCAGAACGTGCGATGCCAGATTGCCGTTGGGATAAAGCCGCATTTCGCGCGGACCGAAATACAGGCCGGGATCACCGATTTCATGGACCTTCTGCATCTGTTCGGGGCTAAGCACCTTGCGGACCCACAGGAAGCTGCGGCCATCAGTAAAGCGGCGCTCCAGCGCCTTGGCGTCCAGTTCGGGAAAGATCGCGGCAAGTTCAGTGGCGGCGTGGACCGGATCCACCATGTCGTGCGGTTGGGCGTACAGCGAATAGGTCAGCATGTTGGTTGCAAGGATGCGGCCCTGCCGGTCCAGAATGTCGGCGCGTTGGGCGGTGATTTCGGTACCGCCCGAGGCGGTGCGCGGCTCGACCGGTTCGGATGCCGCAAGGGTGCCCATGCGGGCGCCAATGACCGAGAAGGCCATGAAAAAGCCAAAACCAAGCATCAAAAGTCGGCGTTCGGCACGGCCACGGTCCTTGTCGCGCATGACTTCGTGCCGGGCAGCGATATTCTCGCGTTCGATCACGTCAGGGTTTTCGCCCTTGGCGCGGGCGTCAAGAATACGGGCCAGTGGGCGCAGGGGGGTGCGGATCATGGTGTCTGCTCTTCTTTGCCAGTCGTACCAGTCGTCGCTGTGTCATTCGGCTGTGCGCCAGTCATCGGATACAGCAAGCCCTCAGTCTCGATCGTGCCGGTGATTTTCAGCATCGGCGGTGCGGGATAGGACACTTGTGCGGAGGTGCCCAGTTGCTCCGGCTCCATCGGCAACAGCCCAAGCCGGTCAAAGTTCAGCGTCGCCAGATCGCGCAGGCGTTCCGGCCGGTTGAGGTAGGCCCATTCAGCACGTTGCAGGCTGATTTCGTCACGCAGCTTGGCAATTTCGTCCTGCACGGCGGCCATTTGTTTCAGCTGGTGTTGGGTCGCGTAATTTTCCCGGTAGGCCCAGAAGGCAAGACCAAGCACGGCAAGAAAGCTGGCGACATAAAGCAGCGGGCGCATCAGCGGCGTCCTTTGGTTGAAAGTTGCGGTACGTCGATCAAAGCGGGGTCGATGGATTGGGCAGGGGCCTCAGTGCGGCGGGCCACGCGCAACTTGGCGCTGCGGGCCCGCGGATTTTCGGCAAGTTCGGTGTCGTCAGGACCGGTCGCTTTCGTCGTCAGTTCAAACCGCGCGACCGTATCGGCCCGTGCCGGGGCATAGCGGTTGGTGTTGGATTCCTGCCCCGACGCAAGTTGCAAGAAGCGTTTGACGATACGGTCCTCAGTCGAATGAAAGGTAACGACCGCCAGCATCCCGCCGGGTTTCAAGGCGCGCTCGGCTGCGGCAAGCCCTTGGGCAAGCTCTGAAAACTCTTCATTCACCGCGATACGCAATGCTTGAAAGCTGCGCGTCGCCGGGTGGGACTGACCTGGTTTCGGACGTGGCAGACATTTGGCCACGATTTCGGCAAGCCGCAGAGTGGTCAGAATCGGTTCCTTGGCGCGCTGTTCGACGATGGCATGAGCAATGCGGCGCGAGGCACGTTCCTCGCCGAACAGATACAGAATATCGGCAATCGCGCCCTCTGACGCATGGTTAACGATGTCGGCGGCGCTGTCGCCAGACTGGCTCATCCGCATGTCCAGCGGGCCGTCTTTCTGGAACGAAAAGCCGCGTTCCGGCTGGTCAATCTGCATCGACGACACACCAAGGTCCAGCACAACACCGTCCAGCGGTTCGGCGGCCAGCGTATCAAGGTCAGAGAATGTGCCAGCAACCAGCATCAGGCGGTCGCCATAGTCGCCAGCCCAATGCGATGCCATTTCCAACGCTTGCGGATCGCGGTCGATGCCGATGACTTTGGCAGCACCAGCCTGCAACAGCCCCTTGGCATAGCCGCCCGCGCCAAACGTGCCGTCCAACCAGACGCCCTGTACCGGCGACACCGCTGCCAGCAAGGGTCGTAGCATTACCGGAATATGCGCTGGGCGACCGGGCAGCGGATCGCTGTCTTGCACGGCTAAACTCCCGATGTGGTATTCTTCAACAGGATCAGCGGATCTTGCCCGTTCAGCAGATCATCGTCGCCATCCTCGTCTGCCGCCACGACAATCGCGTCGTAAGTGTCGCCCTTCCACAGCTGAAATCGTTCCAGCCTGCCAGCAAACGCCGCCGCAAAACCCTTGGCAAGATCGTCAACCGTGACACCCATCTTGGCGCGCACCTTGGCAGGCAGCACCAGACGGCCATCTTCGTCAATCTCGACGTCGGTAGAACGGGTGATAAAGGTCAGTTCGGCCTTTTCGCGTTCCTTGCTGCCCATCGGCAACTGCTGAATGCGAAAGTTCAAATCGCGCGCGCCATTCATCGAATAACATTCGACGAAATTCCGCCCGGCCCCGCCATAGACCATGTTGACGCGGGCACGTTGGGTGTTGCTGGCACCGGGGTCTTCAAGTTCAAGAATGCGGCGCAGGGAAGCCGGGATCGAGACCCGCGCCTTGCTGTCTACCTTTTGGTAGAACTCGCCTCTGAACGCCTCGGTTGCCACGTGGGCGGCCTTTCCGTTCGGCCCGTTTCCGGGGCCTGAAATGAAATACGGCGGATCGAGCTGCTGCCACTGCTCGATCCGCCGCCTGTCCCATCGCTGGGTGTCCCGCTACGCTTGCCACCTTGGGGGAGATGTCTGCTCGCTCGCGCGCCGGATCTCTTTCTTCGATGAAACGTGGGCCTGTATGAACCCCGCCTCGTATTTATCGCCTATGTTCGGGGTCTTGAGCTGCCCCTGCTTGGTAATTCTCGTCTCTTCTTCGTGAGTAAAGGGATGACATGGGAAAACATGGGAGGCAATTAAAAAAATTGCCGAAAAAGCCGAACATGTTGAGTGTGGCAAGGCTGCCACGCAGCATTTAGGGACAAGAATTGCCCATCAAATACAGCCAGTAGATGTTCGTAAATACTCTTCCACTAGATTTTGATAAATCACGGTGCCTAGGTCAGTTCCATGAAATCCCGAAACCTGTCAGCTCACGCAAAAACCTGCCACCAAACGGCGGCTAAATGCGGTGTTTCAGAACGAGATATGGGTAAGCTTTGCCGCGAATCACGGTAAATCACGGACTGGTGATTCGAATCAGGCCAAATCTGGCCGATTTACGCGAACCAGACGCCAACTTCCCATGCAATCCCACCAGGGCAGGGCGTTGGACCAACAAGAGCCTCCGGCGGGGATATTTAGGGACAGAAAATGGCGGGGATCAGGCCATCCCGCCTGCGATCAACCGCGCAGCCAGGCGCAGGTAGGGTTCCGCCAGCGGGCTGTCCGTGGCGGCAATCGGTGTGCCCGCGTCGCCCGCCACCCGGACGTCCAGGTTCAGTGGCAGTTCGCCAAGGAACGGCAAGTCCAGCTTTTCCGCCTCCGCAGCGACGCCCCCGTGACCAAAGATATGCGCCTCATGGCCGCAGTTCGGGCATATGTAAGTCGACATATTCTCGATCAGCCCCAGCACCGGCGTCTTGAGCTTGACGAACATGTCGAGCGCCTTGCGGGCGTCCAGCAGCGCCACGTCCTGCGGGGTGGACACGACGATGGCGCCGGTCAGGTGGGTGCGCTGGCATAGGGTAAGCTGGATGTCGCCAGTGCCGGGCGGCAGATCGATGATCAGGATGTCAAGCCGACCCCACGCCACCTGCGTGATCAGCTGCTGCAACGCGCCCATGATCATCGGACCGCGCCAAATAACGGCTTCATCATCCTTCAGCATCAGGCCGATCGACATCATGGTAACGCCGTGGGCGGTCAGCGGCTCGATGATCTTGCCATCGGGCGAGGCAGGGCGCTTGGACACGCCCATCATGCGCGGCTGGCTGGGACCGTATATATCCGCATCCAGCAGACCGACGCGGCGACCCTGCCGCGCAAGGGCGACGGCGAGGTTCGACGCGACGGTGGATTTGCCCACACCGCCCTTGCCAGATGCGATGGCGATGATCCGATCCACGCCCGATACGCGCTGCGGGCCACCCTGTTGCGGTGTAGGGTGCTGGCCCAGTTTGAACGACGGCGGCGCTGCCGGTGCGGCGGTCTGCGGAGCGTTGCGCGCTGGGCCGTGCGCGGTCATCACCACTTGAACCAAGTTTACACCGGGCATCGCCTTCAACGCCAGTTCGGCGGCAACAAGGGCCGGCGCAAGTGCGCGTGCCAGTTCCGGCGTCGGCGCCTCGATGATGAAGCGAACTTGCCCATCCTCGACCGTCAACGCACGAATCAGATCGCGACCGACGAAATTGCCGCCATCGGGCGTAGCGATCCGCGAAAGCAGTGCCATGACTTCTTCGCGTGACGGGCCCATATGTTTCTCCTGTGCAAAAAGATGCATCAAACCTGTTCTGCTTTGCGGCAAAGGGCAAGGCCGCGTTGACCAAACGCTCAAATATTCAGCGAAGCGCCTGTAAATGATGAACATTTCGTGACACTCAGCCATGCATATGCTGCATGGCGGCATTGATGGCCCGTGCTATTGTGCAGCCGCAGCAATTGGCCCATGTTTGCCCTAACAGCGCGACAGGATCGGTTCGGAAGCGGACAGATCAGCGCCAAAGAAACAACGTGAGGCTAAAATGGCATATGTAAATTCTCGCTCAGCGTCTCTGAGCTTCGCCGACCGGATCGCCGCTTTCACCAAAGTGGCCAAGGACGCGATAGAGCGTCGCCGCATCTACAACCAGACAATGTTCGAGCTGAAGGGCCTGTCCGACCGCGATCTGGCAGATCTGGGTCTGGCCCGTGGCATGATCGCTGAAGTGGCCTACCAGGCCGCCTACGCCAAGTAATTCGGCGCGGTTCCGCAAGGGACCGTACCAACGGAACTGAACCTGGACCGTCAACCTCCTCCCTGAGGGTCTATGGTCGAGTGCGGCGGCACCCTCCTCCTCCCTGGTGTCGTCGCCATTTTACCCCGGCAGAGCGATCTGCCAACGATGTGCGACCGGCCTTCACCTCCTCCCGAGGGCCATCGGACCAGCGGTAGCCTCTACCTCCTCCCAGAGGTTGCCGCGCCGGATTTCGCCCGACGCCGTGTTGCGCGCCGGGCACAGTGGACCGGGCCAGTTTGCGCCGGGTCTGGATAAAGCGGCCAGGCGACATCATGTCCTTGGTTATAGTTTGTAAGGGCCCAACCTCCTCCCTGGGTTCCTGCAAAATGCGGCGATGCCAACCTCCTCCCTGGCATCGCCGCCCCTAATTCGGCGGAACTTTCGCCAACGATGTGCGACCGGCCTTCACCTCCTCCCGAGGGCCATCGGACCAGCGGCAACCCCTACCTCCTCCCAGGGGTTGCCGCGCCCGACCTTCGCCACGTAAACCGCCCCTCCCCTTGCAAAGCTGTAATCCCGCCGTGATAAAGCCTTGGGCTTTTTCGGGGATCTGATGCGTATTTCGATGATTTCAGCAGCACTGGTGGCGGCATTGGTGGGCTACGGCAGCACGATTGCGCTGGTACTGGCCGCCGCTGTGGCCGTTGGCGCAACGCCGGCACAGACCGCAAGCTGGCTGCTGGCGATATGCGTGGCCAAGGCCATCGGGGCCGCGGGTCTAAGCTACTACAGCCGCGTGCCGGTGGTGCTGGCGTGGTCGACGCCCGGGGCAGCATTGATCGCGGCCACCACCGGGATTTCGATGAACGAAGCCGTTGGCGCCTTCGTGCTGGCGGGTGTGCTGATCGCGTTGACAGGTGCCGTCAAACCGTTGGAGCGCGCGGTGGCGCTGATCCCGGATGGGGTGGCCGCCGGAATGCTGGCGGGCGTGTTGCTGCCGTTCTGTCTGAAGGGCGCGTCGGCGGCACAGGGCCTGGGCTGGCTGGCCGCACCAATGGTTGCGGTGTTTGCGCTGGTGCGGCTGAGGAATCCCGCCATGGCGGTGCTGGCGGCATTGGCGGTCGGCGTCGTGACGGCGTTTGCGTTCGGAGGTGCGATCTGGCCCGCGTTGACGCTACCTCTGCCCCGCCTGACCTTCATCCCGCCAAGTTTTCGACCAGAGGTGCTGATCGGACTGGGCCTGCCGCTGTATCTGGTGACGATGGCCTCGCAGAACCTGCCGGGATTCGCGACGCTGCGGGCAGCTGGATACGAACCACCGATACGCCCTGCCCTCATCACGACTGGCACATTGTCGGCCATCGCGGGCCTGTTTGGCGCGCATACGATCAGCGTGGCGGCGATCACGGCGGCGATCTGTCTTGGCGACGACGTCCATCCCGACCGAACGCAACGCTGGAAAGTCGGGCTGGCCTATGCGGTGATCTGGGCGGGGCTAGGGCTGCTGGGTCCGGCGATCCTGATCCTGCTGGCCGCACTACCGCCCAACATCATGGTTCTGCTGGTGGCACTGGCGCTGCTGGGTCCGCTGACCGGGGCGCTGACCTCGGCCTATGTGCCGCCCAAGACCCGATTCGCCGCAACAATCACGCTGGCGGTCACGGCATCTGGTGTGGCTGCGTTCGGCATCGGGGCAGCGTTCTGGGGATTGGTGGCGGGGCTGGCTGTCCACGCTTTGAACGGCCGCCAAACCACTTGACCTTGCCATTCATTTGCTCGCAAATATCCCCGCCGGAGGCTCCACCTTCACCACCAGATCAGCCGTAAACCATCCAGGCACGCTCAAAAATTTCCCAAATTTTTCGCTAAATTTCTTGGTTCAAGAAATTTGACCCTAGAACGGCACGTCATCGTTCTGGTGTGCGGGGATAACCCAGCGGGCGACGATTTTCTTGGCGCCGGCGTGGTCGAATTCGATGTCCAGCTTGTCGCCCTCGATCTCCATCACTTCGCCGTAGCCGAATTTCTGGTGGAACACCCGGTCGCCGGTGACGAAACTGGACACCGCGCTGGCGTCGATCACCATGTCGCGGGCCTCGCGCGGTTGGCTGACGGTGCGTGTGGCGGCGCGGTCCTGCATCCGTTTCCAGCCGGGAGAGTTGTAGACATCCGCCTTGGTGGCGCGATCTTCGATGGTGCTGCCATAATTGGTCGCCGCTGCGCCGTAACCGCCGCCATATAGACCGGGTGGCGTCAGGACATCGACGTGGGCGGGTGGCAGCTCGTCGATGAAGCGGCTGGGCAGTTGGCTTTGCCACTGGCCATAGACGCGGCGGTTCGACGCAAAGGAAATCGTGCATAACTCCTCCGCCCGGGTAATGCCGACATAGGCAAGCCGCCGTTCCTCCTCCAGTCCCTTCAGACCCTGCTCGTCCATGCTGCGCTGGCTTGGAAACAGGCCATCCTCCCAGCCGGGAAGGAAGACGGCGGGAAATTCCAGACCCTTGGCGGCGTGCAGGGTCATGATCGACACCTTTTCCACCGCCTCTTCAGTGTCATTGTCCATGATCAGCGAGACGTGTTCGAGGAATCCTTGCAGGTTTTCGAACTGCTCCAGCGCCTTGACCAGTTCCTTGAGGTTTTCCAGACGGCCCGGCGCTTCGGGTGTTTTGTCGTTCTGCCACATGTCGGTGTAGCCGGACTCCTCCAGCACCTGTTCGGCAAGTTCAATGTGGTTGTGGTCGCGTTGGGTCACGATGTGCCAGCGGTCCACACCAGTCACAAAAGCCCGCAACTGCCCGGCCCCTTTGCCACCGATCGCGCCTTTGGCCAAAAGCTCACGCGCGCCGTCCAGCAGCGAAGTGCCGCTTGCACGGGCCGTCCGCTGGATGTCTGCCTGCGCCTTGTCGCCCAAGCCGCGTTTCGGGGTGTTCACCACGCGCTCGAACGCAAGATCATCCTCGGGCGACACGGCCAGCCGGAAATAGGCCATCGCGTCGCGGATTTCCTGCCGTTCATAGAACCGCGGGCCGCCGATGACGCGGTACGGCAGGCCGATTGTCAGAAAGCGGTCCTCAAACGCGCGCATCTGGTGCGAGGCGCGGACGAGGATGGCGATTTCATTCAGGTTAACGGGCCGGATGCCACGGGCACCGCGTTGCAGCGCCTCCAACTCATCACCAATCCAGCGCGCCTCTTCCTCGCCGTCCCAATGGCCGATCAGGCGGACCTTTTCGCCCTGCGTCTCCTCGGTCCACAGTGTCTTGCCCAGCCGTCCAGCATTGCCCTTGATCACCCCGGACGCGGCGGCAAGGATATGCGGGGTAGAGCGATAGTTCTGCTCCAGCCGGATTACCTTGGCGCCGGGAAAATCCGCCTCGAACCGCAGAATGTTGCCAACCTCTGCGCCGCGCCAGCCGTAGATCGACTGGTCATCGTCGCCGACGCAGCAGATGTTGTGGTGACTTTGCGCCAACAGCCGCAGCCACAGGTATTGCGCAACGTTGGTGTCCTGATACTCGTCAACCAGGATGTATTTGAACCACCGCTGGTACTGCGCCAGAATGTCGGCGTGGGTCTGGAAGATCACCACGCAATGCAGCAGCAGGTCGCCAAAGTCGGTCGCATTCAGTGCCTTCAGCCGCTGCTGATACGCCTCGTACAGTTCGGTGCCACGGTTGTTGTAACCGCCCGCCTCTGACGAGGGCACACGGTCCGGCGTCATGGCGCGGTTTTTCCAGCTGTCGATCATCCCGGCCAGCATGCGGGCGGGCCAGCGTTTTTCGTCGATGTTGGCGGCGGCGATCAGTTGTTTCAGCAGGCGCAGCTGGTCGTCGCTATCCAGAATGGTGAAGTTGGATTTCAGCCCCACAAGCTCCGCATGGCGGCGCAGGATTTTTGCCGACAGCGAATGGAATGTGCCCATCCAAGCCATACCCTCGGCGGCCTCCCCCAACAGACGCCCGACGCGCAGCTTCATCTCTCGCGCGGCTTTGTTGGTGAACGTGACGG
>JBDSXE010000259.1:0-8025 GCA_039926325.1 Paracoccaceae bacterium
CAAGGCGGTCAAACAGCCGCGCCCAGGCGATCTGGCCGAGCCGAAAGTTTGACAGGCGCAAGTATTCATTGGGGGCGTGGTAATCCTCGTCCGAGGTCGAGAAGGAGAAGAAGATGGTGCCGACGCCAAGGTGGCGGCGGAAGACGTCGCCGATGGGGATGGTCGCCCCCATCGCGACGCGCAGGGGCTTGGAACCGAGGACTTCGGTCAGAATGGATTCGGCGATTTTCAGGGCGGGCATGTCGGGGTCGAGGGCGAAGGCCGCGGTGCCGGGGCCGTGGGGGTGGATTTGCAGACTAAAGCCTGTGGGCAGAACCGACTGGAGGTGGCGGGTGATGGCCTGAGTGACCGCTTCGGGGTGTTGGCCTGCGACAAGGCGGCATGTGATCTTGGCGCTGGCCTGTTCGGGGATGATGGTCTTGCTGCCGACCCCGGCGTAACCGCCGCTGATGCCGTTGAACTCCAGCGTCGGGCGCAGCCATTGGTTTGTCAGTAGGGTCGTGCCGGTAGGCATGGGGTCGGGGCGAGGGGCACCAATGTCGTCGAAATAGATTTTGGAGTCAAAGTTCAAACCGGCGATGGCGGCGACGATGGCTGGGTCAGGCGGTATTGTGCAGTCGTGAAAGCCGGGGACGATGACCCTGCCTTCGGCGTCGTGCAGGGTGGCGAGCATATGGGTCAGTGCGCGTATCGGGTTCGGTGCGGAACCGCCGTGGCGACCGGAATGCAGATCTTTTGTAGCGCCTTGTACCGTCAGTTCCAGTGCCGCAAGGCCGCGGCTGGCCACGGTGACCGAGGGCAGATCGGTGCGCCACATGGCGCCATCGGCAGAGACGACCAAATCGCAGGACAGGCGGTCGCGCAGGCGCGCCACCGTGGGTTCGAAATGGGGGCTGCCGGTTTCCTCTTCGCCCTCGATCAGGATTTTCAGATTGATCGGAAGCGCGCCTGTGACAGTGTGAAAGGCGCGGGCGACTAGGATCGGGATCAGCAGGGGGCCTTTATCGTCGGATACACCGCGGGCGTAGAGGCGGTCTTGGCGCAGGTCGGGCTGGAATGGCGGGGTCAGCCATTTGTCAAGCGGGTCAGGGGGTTGGACGTCGTAGTGGCCATAGACGAGGACGGTGGGCGCGCCGGGGGTTTCGCACCATTCGGCAAGGACGGCGGGATGGCCGCCGGTTTCGATCTGTTCGACATTGGGGAACCCGGCTTCGGTCAAGCGGGCTGCCACGAAAGCGGCGGCGTCGCGGATGCCTGTCGCAAAGGCTGGGTCGGTGCTGACGCTGGGGATGGCGCAAAAAGCGCGCAGTGTATCAAGCGCCTCGGCCTCGTGGGCAACAAGCCAAGTCTCGACGGTCATTTGCCGCCATCCACGCCCAGAACCTCTCCGGTGATCCAGCCGGCCTGAGCAGAGGCGAAGAACATCACCGCATGGGCTATGTCGTCGGGCGAGCCAAGGCGGCGCAAGGCGATGCCGTCGATCAAGGCTTGTTGGCGCTCGGTGCCCATCGCCTCCCACTGACGTTCGGTCGAGGGGTTGGAGCGGATGAAACCGGGGGCCACGCAGTTGACGGTGATGCCCCAGGGGCCAAGTTCATGGGCCAGTTGGCGAGTCAGGCCGATCTGGCCGGCTTTGGCGCTGGCATAGGCCTGAATGCCGGTCAGGCTAATGGTGCGGCCAGCACCGCTGGAGATGTTGACGATGCGGCCCGAATTCTGGCGCTTCATCGCGGGGGCCACGGCTTGCGCCATGAAGAAGGTGCCCGAAAGGTTGACGTCAAATATCACCTGCCAGTCGTCGGCGCTAATCTGCTCGATGGGTCGCCCGGCTTGGCCCTGCACGCCTCCTGCGTTGTTAACCAGCACGTCGATACGCCCGGTCGCGGCAAGAATGCTCGTGATCGCTGCCTGAACTCCCTCACGGTCGGCCACATCGACCACCATCGTTTCGCAGCCAGTCAGGCGCGCCGTTTCGGCCAGGCCCTCGGCGTTCACGTCGCAAGCATAGACCTGCGCGCCGCGCGCCGTGAAGGATTGCGCCATGGCCCTGCCAAAGCCGTGGCCAGCGCCGGTCACGATCACCGTTTGTCCGTCGAAACCGATGTTCATCTATGCAACTCCATCCGCCTGCGCCAGAAGGCTTAGGTTTTCCATGACCAAGCCACGCCGACCGGCTTCAATATCCTGAATAAGGTCAATCAGCCGGGCGGTCAGGGCGACGGGCACACCTGCCGCCTGCCCGGCTGCCACGATCGGGCCAAGCTGGGCCACAACTTCGGTCTGTCTTTTGCGGATTGCAAGGTCGCGCCAGATGCCGGAATGGGACTTGGCGGATTTGCGGTTGTGGGCGACCATATCGGCAAAGGACGCGTCGATCAGGATGGTGGAGGCGTCCGGCGCAAATGCTGCTGGGTCAAAACCGTCAAACCCCTCCGTTTGGACATTTTGCGCTGCGGCGACGCGGCCGACTTCTTGGCCTAATCGGGTCAGTACTGCCCGCGCCGATGGGTTTTCCAGCACATCGGCAATGCCGTCGTTGGTCAGCGCCGTGCCGAACAGCAGCGCGCCATAGATCATCTTGCCCCACAGATAGCCCCAGATATTCGGCGTCAGCTTGGCCCTGGGGTCGAAATCCTGCATCAGCCCGAGCAAGGCCTGAATGCGTGGGGTGTCGGCCCCATCCAATTCGCCAATCACCGCCGCGCCGTGTCCGGAGTAATGCACCACCCCCGGCTCCAGATAATCAGCGCCAAAGTTGACAAAACAGCCGATCACGCGGGTGGTCCCAAGGATGCGGGACAGCGCGATTTCGTTTAACCCGTTCTGCGCCGAAACCACGACGCCTTCGGCAGACAGATGCGGGGCCAGGGCATGGGCAGCGGCTTCGGTATGCAGAGCCTTGACGCACAGGAAAATCAGGTCGTGCTGGCCGGTCACATCGTCCGGCAAATACGCCGGGGCGTGGACGACGTCCTGAAAGATCGGGCCGTCGATCCGTAAGCCTGTGGCGTTGATCGCCGTGACGTGGGCCGGGACGTTGTCGACAAAGCTTACATCGTGCCCAACGCGCAGGAAGGCGGCGCCCAGAGTGCCGCCGATGGCTCCGGCACCCCAGATCAGAACCTTGTGTTTCAAGACCAAGGCCCCTGCATCACAGCGCGGGTTTCGGCCACGGCGATATCCCAGATGACATGCATCTCGGCGTCGGGGCGTTCGTAATAGCCGCCGAAATTGCCGTCACCCAGATAGTCGCGCAGAGCGCTGGGGTTCATGGCACTCATCCGGTGGGAATCGATCATCGGCTTTTGCTGGCTGGGCAGAACGGCACCCGGCAGACGCGTCCACGGGAAGTTTTCCATCCAGCTGGCATGAGAGGCGACCTCGTCAATTTCCTTGACCTTGCCCATGGTCAAGGGCGCGCTCCACCAGTTGTGGAATTTGACTGCACATTCGGGGTGATCAGCGACCCATTCCACCGCAAAGCTGCCAGCGGGGCCGTTGCCGCCATGGCCGTTGACCAGCACGAAACGGCGGAAACCCTGCATGCGCAGGCTGTCTAGGATGTCTTTCACGATGGCGACATATGTCGAGACGCGGAGGCTGACCGAGCCGGGATAGGCCAGAAAATAGGGTGTCACGCCGTAAGCCAGCACCGGAAACACCGGCACGCCGAGGGGTTCTGAGGCATCCAGAGCGACCTTTTCGGCAAGGATCGAGTCGACCGACAGCGACAGGCCGGCATGCTGTTCGGTGCTGCCCAGTGGGATGACCGCCAGATCATTGGTCTTGAGGTAGGCATCCACCTGACCCCAACTCATTTCAGAAATCTTCACGAGGCTTCCTTTCTTCCGCTAACGGCGGGCATGATCGGCGCAGTAACGGCGGGCACCACAAGGCGCTCGATGTCGCCGGGGTCGGGGATGTGGCGGTATTCGATGCGACCAGCGCCCGGGCGGGCGAAGTCGAGTGCGGCTTCGGCCCCGGTTGAGATGACGACAACATCACGGTCGGCCAGCTTACGCTCCAGCCCCGGATCGTCGAGCGTCAGGGCCACGACGTCCTGAACATGGGCCGCGAACCGGCGCGCGCCGAGGGTCAACACGGGCAGAAAGCCTTCGAACCGTGACACCACCGCGATGCGGGCCATCGGGTCGATCGCGGCGAGGGCCATGCGGGTATCTTCGGACGGGATGAAGCGGATGGACACTATGCGGGTTTGGGGCAGCAGGCGGGACAGGTCGTCGCCAAGAGTGGCGAAGGTCAGGACGAGATCGGCTGATGACACTTCGGCGCGGCGTTCGGGGTCGTCGGTGATGCGGGCCAGGGTCGTCGCCTCTATCACGGCGGCGTCACCGATCTGGGCCGCGATGTTGGCGGCGTAACGGTCGGTCGCCTCGGCGAACAGGCCGACCAGCACGACGCGCTTGCGGAGGGAGCGCCGCTGTCGGGCGGCAATGCGGACGGCAATCAGAATGGCCAGATCCTCGGCCCGCAGACCCGCGCCAAAGGCGGCGTCGATTAAGGCATCCGCCTCGGTTTGCAAGGTGCGCAGACCTTCGTGGGTGGCCAAGTGGGCTAAGGGGCCGTCGGCGACGAAAGTGCCTGATCCGGCCCGCGCCTCGATCACGCCTGCTGCCTTAAGCTCGGCATAGACTTTGCTGACGGTCATGGGGGCGACACCAGCCGTTTCGGCAAGATCGCGGACGGATGGCAGCGATCCGCCCACGGGCAAAATGCCCAGAAATACAGCCTGTTCGATGGCATCCCTGACCTGCCTGTGAACCGGCACGGCCTTCTTTCGGTCGATGGTAATCTGCACTATTTCACCTGAGTCGATCTAACACTGCATAACGGTTGTCATCACTACCTTCAAAACTGCACGATTTGTGGGCGGTTTTCAATAGAATTCATGGCAAACTGTTCTGTTGACTCGCGGGCATGGCCGTGGAACGCTACAGTCAATTATAACAGCAAAACAAAAGGGAGATCTGCCAGATGAAGATATTCTCGATTACCGCAGTGGCAACGGCCTTACTCATTGGCACCAGCCCGATAGCCTATTCGGCTGATCGGGGCGGTGTTATGACCTATGGTCGCTACGCCGATAGCCTGTTCCTTGACCCTGTTCTGAACGACGCCAACGTCGATATCTGGGTGCTGACGAACATCTATGACACTCTGCTGATGCCGACCGATGACGGGCAGGGCGTGAAGCCCGGTCTGGCCACGGAATGGAAAGTGGCCGATGACGGCATGTCCGTGACGTTGAAGCTGCGCGAGGGGATCAAGTTCTCTGACGGCTCGCCGATCCTGCCTTCGGATGTGGCGTGGTCGCTGAAGCGTGCTGCGACGCCCGACAATGGCATCTGGGGTTTTCTGGTCAGCGCGATCACGGATATCACCGCGGCGGATGATGGCACCATCACGATAAAGCTAAACCGGGCCGACCCTAGCATCATTCCGGCGCTGAGCGTGTTCAACACGGCGATCTTGCCGCAAAAGCTGTTCGAAGCGTCGGCCGGGACAACGGACGCCGAAAAGGCCAAGGCGTTTTCTGAACATCCGGTGGGTTCAGGGCCTTTCATGCTGGAAAGCTGGGAGCGTGGCTCGGTCATGAAGCTGGTCAAGAACCCTTACTATTGGGATCTGGGCGATGACGGCAAGCCGTTGCCTTATCTGGATGGTGTGACGTTCGAGGTGATCCCCGATGATGCCACTCGCATCCTGCGACTGCAGTCGGGCGAGTTGGATGGGGCCGAGTTCATCCCCTATGCCCGCGTTGCAGAGTTGAAGGCGACCGACGGGATCAACATGGAACTCTACCCCTCGACCAAGATCGAATATATCACGATGAACGTGCGTCCGCAGATTGAAGGCGTCGACAATCCGCTGTCCAACCCCAAAGTGCGTCAGGCGCTGAACTATGCAACCAATAAGGATGCGATCATCCAGATCGTGACCATGGGGGTTGGCACGCCGATGAAATCCTTCATGTCTTCGGCTACGCCGTTAAACTCCGGGACGGGGCCGCTGTATCCCTATGACCTGGAGAAGGCAAAGGCGTTGATGGTGGAAGCGGGATTTCCGGATGGTTTCTCGACCTCAATGCTGGTTCTGGCGGGTAGTCAGGATGAGACCAGCATCGCCACTGCCCTGCAGCAGATGTGGGCTGGGATTGGCGTAAAGCTGGAACTGAAGCAAGTCGACAATGCCTCGCGCACCGAGCAGTACCGTGCGGGGACGTTTACAATGCGCGGTGGGGCCTGGACGGATGACATCGCGGATCCGAGTGAGATCACCTCGTACTTCGCCTATTCGCCAACCATTGAATCGCAGCATTCGGGCTGGAAAAGCGAAGAGGCGGACAAGCTGTTTGAGGCCTCGCAATCCGAGCGTGACCCGGCTAAGCGGGCTGCGGAATATGCGCGCATTCAGGAGATTCACAATGCTGAGGGGCCGATGGTCTATCTGTATGAATCGCCTTATCCTGTTGCGCTGAGCAAGAAAGCCAAGGGATTTATCCAGATCCCGCTGGGCAACAACATCTTCCGCTCGGCCTATCTTGAGAAGTAAGACCAGCGGACGGGGGCAATCAGCCCCCGTCCCTTTTTAGCTAAGGGTGTTCTGCACGTGTCGATGACCCTGTATGTTGCACGCCGCGTGCTGCAACTGATCCCCACGCTGGCCTTCATCCTGATCGTCGTTTTCGTGCTGGTGCGGTTGTTGCCCGGCGACCCGGTCAGCGCTATCCTCGGCGACCGGGCACTGGACGCGGATGTCGAACGCATCAACCGTGAGCTTGGCCTTGACCGGTCGCTGATCGTGCAGTTCGGTGCATTCCTTGTGGCGATAGCCAGAGGCGATATGGGCAATTCGATCACCCTGAAAGTGCCGGTGATGCAACTGATCGCCCAACGCCTGCCCGTCACCATTCTCCTGACCGTGATGTCCGCGCTGATTTCCCTGATCCTGTCCGTACCTTTGGCCTTTGTCGCGGCTCTACGCCGTGACCGGGCCAGCGATGCCGTCATTCGCGGTGCCTTTCAGGTCGGCCTGTCGATGCCGGTCTTTTACCTTGGACTGATCTTGCTGACCATCTTTGGTGCCAAACTAGGCTGGTTCCCGGTGGGCGGCTACGGTGAGGGCTTTTGGGACCATGTGTACCATCTGTTCCTGCCCGCGCTCACGCTGGCCCTTAGTCTGGCGGCAATCCTGATGCGCAACCTTCGGTCTGCTATCATCGGGGTGGTCGATGCCGAATATGTCCAATTCGCCCGCGCCAAGGGCATCGCGCCGCGTCTGGTGCTGCTGCGCCATGTGCTGCGCAACGCGCTCATTTCGACTGTGGCGTTGTTCGGCCTGTCGATTGGTACGCTGCTTGGCGGAGCCGTGATCACCGAGACGGTTTTTGCCATCCCCGGTGCCGGGCGGCTAATGATCGACAGCATTTATGGCCGCGATTATCCGGTAGTGCAGGGCATGACGATAGGGTTGGCGGTTCTGGTGTCGCTGACTTTTCTGGTCACTGACTTGTTTCAGGCTTGGCTTGACCCTCGGGTGGCGCGATGACCGTCGCCCTATCGCGCAACGGCGCATGGCCTAAGCCATTATTGGTGGGCGGTGGCATTCTTGCCCTAAGTCTGGCCTTTGCCGTCTTGCCCCGGCTGTTTGCCCCCTATGACCCGGTGGCGTTCGACTATGTGGCGCTGTTGGCCCCGCCCAGCCTGACCCATCCGTTTGGCACCGACAACTTTGGCCGCGATGTGCTGAGCCGGGTTATCCATGCCTACACAATCGACATGCAGATCGCCTTTTTCGGCACGATCTTTTCCTTTGTGATCGGCACTATTGTCGGCGCGTTGGTCGGCTATGCTGGGGGTCTGGCCGAGACGGTTTTTGGCAGAATCGTGGATGCGGTGATCACGTTTCCGTTTCTGGTGCTCGTGATCGCCATCGTGTCGGTTCTGGGGCCCGGGCTGATCAACATGTATATTGCAGTCGGTGTCGTTGGCTGGGTGTTTTATG
>JBDSXE010000260.1:0-9037 GCA_039926325.1 Paracoccaceae bacterium
GGGACGGGTTCGAATTTGAAGGCGCGGATGAGAAGGGCAAGCAGGATTGTGCCTTCGACCATCGCGAAACCTGCGCCAGTGCAGACGCGTGGGCCCGCAGAGAACGGCATGTAGGCGTCGCGGGCTGACGCGCGGTTGCGGTCGGTTTGCCAGCGGTCGGGGTTGAATTCGTCGGGGTCGGGCCAGAAACGATCGTGGCGGTGCAGGTGCCACGGGCTGAGGACGATCTGCGCGCCGGGTTTGACGGGGCGGTCGCGGAAGAATTCCGGTTTGGTGTTTTCGCGGACCATCATCGGGACGGGCGGGTAAAGCCGCAGGGTTTCGCGGAAGGTGTCACGGGTGAATTTCAGCTTTGACAGTTCGGAGAATTGCGGAGGGTCGGTGAGGGTTGCGGACTCTACGGCGATACGGGCTTGCGCTTTGGGGTGGGTGGCGAGCAGGTAGAGCGCCCAGGAGAGGGCGGACGCGCTGGTCTCATGGCCGGCGAGGAAGAAGATCGCAACCTGATCGACCATTTCATCGGTGTCGAAGCGTTGGCCTGTCAGCGGGTCGGGGGTGGTCATGATCTTGGTGGCGAGGTCATTTGGGGCGGTGCCTGCGGCGATCTCATGGGCGCGGGATAGGGTGAGGGCGGTGATGAGGTGGCGGATTTTGGCGGCGGCGCGTTTGGTGGCGGGGCGGTGGAAGCGCGGCATCCAGCGCGGCAGCGGGATGAAAGCCGCGAGGTTCAGTATGGGTTGGGTGCGCTGGTAGGTCTTGAATTCGTGGAAAACTTGCGCGGCGGTGGCGTTTTCGATGGGGATTGAGAACAGCGTGCGGAAGATCACGTCGGCGGCGGCGTGGCTGAGGGGTTCCTCGATTTCGGTGGCCCCCGTCGGCATGCGTTCGACGGCGGACTGGGCGGCGGCGAGGATGGCGGGATAGGTGTCGCGCAGGCGGCCACCCTCAAACGCGGGGTCGATGATGCGGCGCTGGCGTTTCCAGACCTCGCCATTGGTGAGGAAAACCGAGTTGCCGAGGAGGGGGCGCAACCCCTCGCCGATGCGGGTGGATTTGGGGAAATCGTCGGGGCGTTCGGTGAGGACGCGGGCGATGAGCGCGGGGTCGTTGACGAGGTAGCTGCGGAAGAACGGCGTGCGAAATTCGGCCATCCAGGCGTGGTAGAGGCGGGCGGGCTGGGCGGAGAGGATGTCCTGGCGGAACAGTTTGAGGTAGCGCCAGAGCGAGACTTTGTCGGGGCGTGGTGTGGGTTTGGGCGGCGTCATAGGCTGCGGTAGCCGGAACGTGGGGTGGTGATGCGGGATTTCGAAGGTTGGCGGTTGGCGTAGCGGTTTGCCAGCGTTTCGGACCCGGCGGTGATTTTGAAGTAGTCATAGTCGTTTGGTTGATCGAAGGCGCAGAGGTATTGGAAATGCAGGCGGAAGAAGCGCCAGCGGAGGGATTTCCAGCGTTCGGGGCTGAGGGTCTGGGTGAAGGCGGCGGAGATGATCAGGGGCCATCGTTGGTTGGGTGGGGATACTCCGGTGACGGCGACGGGGTCGCAGAGCGCGAAGGCGCAGCCGTCGCCGGGGGCGGTGACGTCGATCCAGGTGAGTTCATTGCGGGTGGAGAGGTAGTGCAGGTCGGCGCGGAGGCGGTTTGCGTTGGGCAGGAAGGATATCATCGGGACGACTTGGCCGAGGGACAGGAGGGCGAGGGCGGGGCGTTGTGGCGGCAGACCAGCGCGGATCAGGTCGGAGAGGATCGATACGGCGAGGTGGGCACCGGAGGAGTGGCCGACGACGAGGACTTCGTCGGTGTCTTCGGTGAGGGCGCTCGCGATGGTTTCGCGGAACTGGGTCAGGCGGGATTCGAGGTCTGGCGGGTAGGCGCCGAAGTTTTGGGCGGAGTGGGCGTAGTCGTGCATCAGGTAGTAGGCGAAAAGGCGGTTGTCGTGTTTGCGGAAGAACACGAGGGTTTGCCAGAAGGCTGGGAGAGCGAGGAAAAGGCCGATGAGGGGGTGGATTGTGGTGCCGAGCAGGTAAAGGGCGTAGCCGATCAGGCAGGCCAGGGCCAGTTGTAGGATGAGCATGCCGATGGGGTAGAGGGCGGCGATCATCGGGCCTTTACGCAGGCGCATCAGGCGGAACAGCGCGCCAGTGAAGATATAGGCGGCGGCGGTGCGGAGAAGTTGCAGGTAGGTGGCCGCGATGCCTTGCTGCATCGAGGTGCGGACGATGTCGGACCAAACCAGCACCTCGACATCCGCTTCGGCTGTGGCGCCGTCGATTTTGCCCGTGACATGCCAGCCGTAGGTGCCTTGGGTTTTCTTGGGGGAAAGCGCGACTGAGTAGCCGGAGATTTTGGCCTGATCTGCGGCTTCTTTGCGGTACAGCTCGCGGTAGCGGCGGGGGTGGATCGGGTCGTAACCGGGTATATAGAAAACGCGGCGGCGGAAAGGTTTGGTAGACCCTTCGGGGGTTGCTGCGGTGATGTGGAGCGCCTTGGTCATGGGGGCATAATGGCGCAGGATCAGGCCATGTCTAGGGTTAGCCAAGCTGTGATAGCGCTGGCACGTGTTCCAGCAGCCAGTAGGAGAACTGCGAGAAGCCGCCGGTCAGCATCAGAAGGCCGATGGTCCAGAGGAGCAGGCCCATGAGGCGCTCTATACGCTGCATATGGCGCTTGAAAAACGACATCAGCGGGGTGAGGCGGGGGAAGAAGGCGGCGACCAGCAGGAACGGGATGCCGAGGCCGAGGGCATAGGTGGCGAGGAGCATGGTGCCGCGGGCGATGGAGGCTTCGCGGGCGGCCATCGTCAGGATGGTGCCGAGGATCGGGCCGATACAGGGCGTCCAACCGAAGGCGAAGGCGAGGCCGAGGATGTAGGCCCCGAAGGCCGAGCCGCCACGATCCGGCGCATCGAAGCGCAGGTCGCGGGCGAGGAAGGGCAGGCGGACGAGATTCAGGAAGTGCAGGCCGAACAGCATGACGACAAGTGCGGATAGCGTGGTGAGGGTTTGGGAATAGCCGAGCAGCGCCATGCCGAAGGCGGAGGAGGCGGCACCGAGCAGCAGGAAAACGGTGGACAGGCCAAGGACGAAGAAAGTGGCGGCGGGCAGGGCGGAGCGGCCCTGTTTCAGGTCGGTGGCAGAGATGCCGGACATGTAGGCAAGGTATGGCGGCACGATGGGCAGGACGCAGGGCGACAGGAACGACAAGAGGCCAGCGATGAGGGCAACGCTCATGGCGGGCAAAAGGCTGGCGTCGAATAGGTTTATCCCGAACATGGCGTGGGGTTTAACGGGTTTGTGGCGTGGCGTCACCTGCCACGGTGGTCACGTTGGTGTGGGGCGAATTTTCTGCGAAAATTCAAGAGGCGCGGGGTGGGGCTGGGGTGGTGAAAGAGCAGTGGGCGGGCGTATTTGGCAAAGGGTGATTGGAGAGCGGGATGAGTTGGGATGTTGTGGTGGATTGTGAGGGGCTGTTGTGCCCCTTGCCGGTGCTGAGGGCGCGGAAGGTATTGCTGGGAATGGCTGTGGGGCAGGTGCTGTGCGTTCGGGCGACCGATGCGATGGCGCGGGTGGATTTGCCGCATTTTTGCAGCGAGGCGGGGCATGAATATCTGGGCGCACGGGACGAGGCAGGTGTGGTGCTGCATCTGGTACGACGGGGGTAGGAGGTAAGCCCGCCACCGGGCAGCGGCATTGCGATGCGGGCGACATGGTGAAGGGCGGCAGGGTTACTGCCGCCCTTTTGAGTCATGGCTTTCGCCGCGGGCCTAGCTGCCCAAGGACCACCAGCCTTTGCGCTTGGGTTTGGCGGGCTGTTCTACGGCAGCTTCGACCACAGGGGCCGGGGCTGGCGCGGGTTCTGGTGCAACCACAACAAGTTCAGGCGCACGAGCTGGTGCTGCCGGGGCTGGTGCTGCCGGGGCTGGCGCAGGCGCTGCGACCACGGCCTCTGGTTGCGGGGTGGCTTCAGTGGCCGCGACCGCCGTTTTGGGCTTTGCCCGGCTGGTTGTAGCGCGAGCGCGGGGCGCCGGTTTTGGTTTCACCGCGACAACAGGTTCCGGCGGAGTTTCGACGGAACCTTCGGCAGCGGCAGCGGCAGCGGCTGCTGCGGCCTTGGCTTTCGATGCGGCTGAGGTCCGCGAGCGGGTCGTCGGCTTTTTCGGGGCCGGGGCTGTTGCGGGCTCCTCAGTGGTTTCGACGACGGGGGCCGGGGTGATTTCGACAACAGTCACCGGCGTTTCTGCGGTGTCGTCATCGCCTTCGTCGTCGTCACCATCATCGGCATCGCTGTCGTCGGTGTCGGCACCCTGCGCTTCCAAAGGGTTGCCATTCGCAGACAATCCCGAGCCGGACTTTTTCTTGCGACGGCGGCGACGTTTTTTCTTGCCGGGGGTGCCATCGCCTTCGGCACGGGGCGCGCTGGGTTGGCCGTTGCTTTGGCCACTTGTAGCGGGCGCTTTGACTTCGATGATTTCCTCGGCCTCTTCGACGTCGTCGATATCATCTTCCGGGATATCCGGATCTTCGTATTCATCGACCGCGGCACCCATCAGGCTGGCGTTGCCAGAGATGGCGGCACCGACAACGGGGACCACACGCGTGGCGGTTTTGAATTTTTCGATGGAATAATCGGGGCTTACCAGAGTTGGGTCAGCCTCGATCCGGACGGCCATGCCATAGCGCGCCTCGATCATCGCAAGGTGTTCGCGTTTTTGGTTGAAGAGGAAGTTGACGATGCCGATGGGCGCCTTGAGCAAGACCTCTTTGGTGCGATTGCGCGTGCCTTCTTCTTCGAGCGCGCGCAAAACTTGCAGGCCAAGGTTGTCGTCAGAGCGGATCAGGCCGGTGCCGTGACAATGGGCGCAGGGCTGCGTGGTGGATTCCAGCATGCCGGGGCGCAGGCGCTGGCGCGACATTTCCAACAGGCCAAAACCGGAGATGCGGCCGATCTGGATGCGGGCGCGGTCGGTTTTCAGCTTGTCCTTGATCTTTTTCTCGACACTGGCGTTGTTGCGACGCTCTTCCATGTCGATGAAGTCGATCACGATCAGACCGGCAAGGTCGCGCAGACGCAATTGCCGGGCGATTTCCTCGGCAGCTTCAAGGTTGGTCTTGAGGGCGGTTTCCTCGATAGAACCTTCCTTGGTGGCGCGGCCGGAGTTGACGTCGATGGCAACCAAGGCTTCTGTCACGCCGATGACGATATAGCCGCCGGATTTCAGCTGCACGGTCGGGTTGAACATGCCGCCAAGGTAGGATTCGACCTGAAAGCGGGCGAACAGCGGCATCTGGTCGGCGTAGGGCTGCACGACTTTGGCATGGGATGGCATGATCATCCGCATGAAATCTTTGGCGGTGCGATAGCCAAGTTCGCCTTCGACGAGGATTTCGTCGATCTCGCGCGAGTACAGATCGCGGATCGAGCGTTTGATCAGATCGCCTTCCTCATAGATCGCGGCGGGGGCGATGGATTTCAGCGTCAGTTCGCGAATCTGTTCCCAGAGGCGCATCAGGTATTCGTAGTCACGCTTGATTTCCGGCTTGGTACGCTTGGCTCCGGCGGTGCGGATGATCAGGCCCGCGCCTTCCGGCACTTCGATTTCGGTCGCGATTTCTTTCAGCTTTTTACGGTCGGCGGCGACGGTGATCTTGCGCGAGATGCCACCACCACGGGCGGTGTTGGGCATCAGGACGCAGTAGCGACCGGCGAGCGAAAGGTAGGTGGTCAGCGCCGCGCCTTTGTTGCCGCGTTCTTCCTTGACGACCTGGACCAGCAGGATCTGGCGGACCTTGACGACCTCTTGGATTTTGTAGCGGCGGGCACGGGGTTTGCGGCTGTGCGAGATTTCTTCTGACACGTCTTCTTCAGCGATGGATTCGATCTCGTCATCCGTATCGGACGCGTGGTCGATCGAACGGAAGGGGGCGTCGGATTCGTCAGCGTGGTGATCGTCGTGATCGTGGCTGGCTTGATCATGCGCGTGGTCGTCGTGTTGCGGCTGATCCGGGGCGTTCGAATTTTCCATCAGCGAGTCAGCGCCGGTTTCTTCACCAAGATCAACGACATCCATGCCGCCGATATGGCCGTCGGATTGTTGCACGGCGTCGTCGGATTTGAGTGATTCCGGGCGCGGCGTTTGCGGACGCTGTGGGCGCGGCGCAGGGCGCGAGCGGCGGTTATCCTCATCATCCTGCGCGCGGTTGTAGGCGCGTTCTTCGTCCAGCAGGGCTTTGCGATCGGCGACCGGGATCTGGTAGTAATCCGGGTGAATTTCGGCAAAGGCCAGGAAACCGTGGCGATTGCCGCCGTAATCGACGAACGCAGCCTGAAGCGACGGTTCGACCCGCGTCACTTTGGCAAGGTAGATATTTCCGGCAAGCTGGCGCCTGCTCAGGGTTTCAAAGTCGAACTCTTCAACTTTGTTTCCGTCGACCACAACGACGCGAGTTTCCTCGGCGTGGGTGGCATCAATAAGCATTTTCTTTGACATGGTCTTTCACTGCGCCAGACCGACAGCGTTCGTGGCCCTGGTGGGGCGTGGAACGATGCAGCGGGGCGACTTGTTCGGGCGGTGGCGCGCAATGGGACAAGCAGGGCGGTGCCCGGTGGGCAGCCCTCGCCAATCGTCCATAGGTTCGCGCGCATCATCGCGGTTCACTTCCGGGCCAGATGGCCCCGTATAAAAACCCAGCAAATCAGGGACTTGATGGGCAATTCAGCGGTCTTGCGACCGATCCGGCTGCCCCCCATTTCGGCGCGGTATGGCGCCAGAGCAACGGGGCAGAGAATTCTTCCGCGAGGGAACCCCGCGTTGGGCAACCCTAAGGGCAAAGAAGCGGAAAGGGCAATGGGTGATTTCGGTGCGATTTGGTCAGGACTGCCTGAGAGCGGCCAGGATGAAGACCCGGATGGCCGAGGCAAGGCCCACATCGCCACGGCTGGCGTCAATCCCGGCGGCAAGGTCGTTGAGGGATTGACCGCTGTTCGCGGCGATGCGGCGAAATTCGGTCCAAAAGGCGTCCTCCATCGAGACGCTGGTGCGGTGGCCGCGCAGGGTGAGGGAATGTTTGACGGGACGTGCGCTCATGTTTGGCAGGATAGACCAAATCTTTTCGAAAAGATTTGCAAATTTCTTCGAAGAAATTTGTTTCTTCTTCGGGGTTTACCGCAAAAGCTGCACTGGTTCGCTGTTGCAGAACACGATGATCTGTCCCGCATTTTCGACAGCCCGATAGCCGCGCTTATGGATTTCCTTCAAAAAGCGGTCTCGTCCGACCAAGCGTTCGACATCCGCGACCTGACGGCGAACGATGCCGCCCTCTGCCGCAGAGCGGGCCGAAAATACCTGAACGATCCAATGGTCGGGCGTGATGGCAACGGGCAGATGAGTCATGATGCACCTCTGCCGTTTATTTCACCCCACTACAGTTAACGCCAAGTTAATCGCCATCGCGCCGATGCCCGTCCAGCCCCGCCTGCGCCTTTTCTGCCAGTGCCTTTTCCAGCACCTTCAAAGCCTTGGTCCGGCCATGCTTGGCGGCATTCTCATCCGCGCGGGCCTTTGCGGCAGCCTTGTCCCGAGCTTTCCGCGCAACGTTGAGGGTGACGATTTCCGCCATGTCAGCCCTTCGGGCCGATCATGTCTTCGGGGCGCACCACGCGGTCGAAGGTTTCGCCGTCGACATAACCTAGAGCAATGGCTTCTTCCCGCAGAGTGGTGCCGTTCTTGTGGGCGGTTTTGGCGACTTTCGTGGCGGCGTCGTACCCGATGGTGGGGGCAAGGGCTGTCACCAGCATCAGCGATTCCTTCATCAGTTTGTTGATGCGGTCCAGGTTGGCTTTGGTGCCGACGACCATGTTGTCGGTGAAGCTACCGGCAGCGTCGCCCAGAAGCTGCATGGATTGCAGGACGTTATAGCTCATCACCGGGTTGAACACATTCAGTTCGAAATGGCCTTGCGAGCCTGCGAAACCAACGGTGACATCGTTGCCGATGACTTGAGCGCAGACCATCGTCAGGGCTTCGGCCTGGGTCGGGTTGACCTTGCCGGGCATGATGGAACTGCCGGGTTCGTTTTCGGGCAGGCTGAGTTCACCAAGGCCCGAACGCGGGCCGCTGCCCAGAAAGCGCATGTCGTTGGCGATCTTGAACAAGCTGACGGCCACGGTTTTCAGCGCACCCGAGAACATGACCATCGCATCGTGGGCGGCGAGGCTTTCGAATTTGTTGGGGGCGGTGACGAAGGGTAGGCTGGTGATCTCTGCGATCTTGGCCGCAATCCGTTTGTCCCAGCCGACGCGGGTGTTGAGGCCGGTGCCGACGGCGGTGCCGCCTTGCGCGAGTTCGTAGATTTCCGGCAGGATCTTGTTAACCCGCATGATGCCTTGCGCGACCTGATGGGCATAGCCACCGAATTCCTGACCCAGAGTCAGCGGCGTAGCGTCCTGCGTGTGGGTGCGGCCGATCTTGATGATATCCTTGAACTCTTCGGACTTGGCCACCAGCGCCAGATGCAGTTTTTCAAGGCCGGGCAGCAGCGTGTCGCGCGCCATCATGCCGATGGCGACGTGCATGGCGGTCGGGAAAGTGTCGTTGGAACTTTGCCCCATGTTGACGTGATCGTTGGGGTGGATCGGCTTTTTCGACCCCATCACACCGCCCAACATTTCGATGCCACGGTTCGAGATGACCTCGTTCGCGTTCATGTTGGACTGGGTGCCGGAACCGGTTTGCCAGACGACCAGCGGGAAGTTGTCGTCAAATTTGCCGTCGATGACTTCCTGAGCAGCGGCGGCGATGGTCTGGCCGAGCGCGGGGTCGATGTCGGATTGGTCGATGTTGACCAGCGCGCAGGCCTTTTTGATCACGCCCAACGCACGAATGATGGCGACAGGCTGCTTTTCCCAGCCGATGGGAAAGTTGTGGATCGAACGCTGGGTTTGTGCGCCCCAGTATTTGTCGGAGGGCACTTCCACTGGGCCGAAGCTGTCGGTTTCGGTGCGGGTCATGGGGTCTCCGGCATTGGGTTGTACTAGAATAGCT
>JBDSXE010000261.1:0-11500 GCA_039926325.1 Paracoccaceae bacterium
GAAGATCCGTATCGCGGATTCTTGCCGTCGATCGGGCGGTTGTCACGCTATCGCCCGCCGGTCGAGGGTGTCACGGAACGCGGTGGCATGGTTCGCAACGACACCGGCGTGTTCGAGGGTGGCGAGATTTCGATGTTCTACGACCCGATGATCGCCAAGTTATGCACTTGGGGCGCGACGCGCGGTGCTGCGATTGAAGAAATGCGGCTGGCGCTGGATACGTTCGAGGTCGAGGGGATCGGGCACAACCTGCCGTTCGTGGCGGCGGTGATGGACCACCCGCGATTTGTCTCTGGCGACATCACGACGGCGTTTATTGCCGAGGAATATCCCGACGGGTTCAAAGGCGCTGAGTTGCCGCGCGATGTCTTGCGGCGTGTCGTGGTGGCTGCGGCAGCGATGCACCGGGTGGCGGAAATCAGGCGCACGCGGATTTCCGGCACGATGGACAACCACAAACGCAAGGTCGGTGACGCCTGGGTGGTGGATGTGCAGGGGCAGGCGTTTGCGGTGACGATTGCGGCCGACCATGAAGGGTCCACCGTCACCTTTGCGGATGGCACGGCAATGCGGGTGAAAAGTGAGTGGAAGCCAGGACAGTCGCTGGCGCGGCTGACGGTGGATGGCGAATTGCTGGTCATGAAGATTGGCAAGATCCCGATGGGATTCCGGGTGCGGCTGCGCGGCGCCGATCTGAAGGTGTTCGTGCGGACGCCAAGGGCTGCGGAACTTGCAAAATGGATGATCGAAAAGGTGCCGCCGGATACTTCGCGCCTGTTGCTGTGCCCGATGCCGGGGCTGTTGGCAAAGCTGATGGTGGCCGAGGGCGACGAAGTCCAAGAGGGGCAGGCGCTGGCCACGGTCGAGGCGATGAAGATGGAGAACATCCTGAAGGCCGAACGCCGCGGCGTGGTGAAGCGGATTGCTGCGGTGGCGGGGGAAAGCCTGAAGGTTGATGCGGTGATCATGGAGTTCGAATAATGCGCGGCGGAAATCTGCTGGCCCATCGTTCCGTTTTTGTTCTATAATGGACGTTCGGATAACCTGCGACTCGGGGTCAGATGACGGATCGCGTCGGCATATTGTTCTTCGACATGAACAGCTTCTTCGCCTCTGTCGCACAGGCGGAGGAGCCTGCGCTGATGGGGCGGCCGATTGGTGTGTTGACGGCCGATGCGCCGGGGGCGGCCTGCATTGCCGCCAGCATCGAGGCCAAGCGGCGCGGCGTGAAGATGGGCACGCGGCAAGAAGAGGCGCGGCAACTGTGCCCCGGCATCGTGTTTCGTGCGGTCAAGCACGACGTGTGTGTGCGCTATCACCATGCGGTGCGGCAGGCGGTCGAGACGGTGCTGCCAATCGACCGGGCGTGGTCGGTCGACGAGTTTTCGTGCACGCTGATGGGATCACAGCAGGAATTGCCCGCAGCGCAGGCGCTGGGGCGGCGGTTACAGGCGGCAATTCTGGCACAGGTCAGTCCGGCATTGCGCTGTTCGGTCGGCCTTGCGCCCAACAAGATGCTGGCCAAGGTGGCGGCGGCGCTGGAGAAACCCGGCGGGCTGCACTGGCTGTTGCCGCATGTCATGCCCGACAAGATTGCTCATCTGGCGCTGGACGATCTGCCGGGAATCTCCACCGCGATGAAGGTGCGGCTGGAGGCAGCGGGGATACGCGACATCCGGCAATTGTATGGGACCGACCCGAAAGAGGCGCGGGCGATCTGGCACAGCGTCGCGGGCGAGCGGTTTGTGCGGGAATTGCGCGGCGAGGTTGCGGTGTGGCCGGACACGCAGCGCGGCATGTTCGGCCACGCGCAAGTGCTGACGGGGGCCAACCGGAACCCCGAGGGCGCGCGGCTGGTGGCGCGGCGGCTGTTGGTCAAGGCGGCAGCGCGGTTGCGGCGCGAGGGCTACTTCGCGCGGTCACTGTCGGTAGGCGTCAAATGCGCGCGGCATGGCAGGCAGGGGCAGGACGGCGGCATCAAGGCGACGCAGGACACGTTCTTTCTGCTGGAAACCTTTGGTCGCTATTGGGACAAATTACAGGTCGCCACTCCGCTGGCGGTGCATGTCACGTTGGGCGATCTGGTCGCTGTGGACAGCCATGTGCCGGACCTGTTCGAGACGCGGCTGGCTGGAAAGCCCAACCCGCGAGAGGCGTTGTGCGGGCTGATCGACCAGATCAACCGGAAGTTTGGCCAAGACACCGTGCGATTTGGGCCTTTGCCGCGGCACCGCGTCGCCTATACCGGGGCGAAGATCGCGTTCGGGCGCATTCCTGTGTGGCAGGATTTTCTGGAATAGCGGGTAGGGCTGGTGGTGAGGAAGCCGGGGGTTTCGCACCCTCTGATGGCCGTGGGATATTTGTGGACAGATGAAGTTTCTGGGGCAGGGAGTGCTGAGTGATGACCGATAAAGCGGCTTGGGAGGCACTTGCCCGGACGGAGTTGCGCGGGGGCGATCCCGTTCGACTGACGGCGGAGACACTAGAGGGGATATCGCTTAAGCCCTTGTATATCGAGGAAGATTTGGCCGAGGTTTCGCATCTTGGCGGAGTGCCGGGCGTGGCCCCGTTCGTGCGGGGGGTGAAGGCTACCATGTATGCGGGGCGGCCTTGGACGATCCGGCAGTATGCAGGGTTCTCAACCGCGGAGGAAAGCAACGCGTTTTATCGGCGCGCGCTGGCCGCCGGGCAGCAGGGCGTGTCGGTGGCCTTCGATCTAGCGACGCATCGCGGGTACGATTCGGACCATCCTCGGGTGACGGGCGATGTCGGCAAAGCGGGTGTCGCGATTGATTCCGTCGAGGATATGAAGGTGCTGTTTGGCGGCATTCCGTTGGAGCGCATCTCGGTTTCGATGACGATGAATGGCGCGGTCATTCCGGTATTGGCCAGCTTCATCGTCGCTGGCGAGGAGCAGGGGGTTTCAAGGCGAGATCTGTCCGGGACGATTCAGAACGACATCCTGAAAGAGTTCATGGTGCGGAATACCTACATTTACCCGCCAGAAGCCTCGATGCGGATCGTGGCGGATATCATCGAATACACCGCCGCCGAGATGCCGAAGTTCAATTCAATCTCGATCTCTGGCTATCACATGCAGGAGGCGGGGGCCAATCTGGTTCAGGAGTTGGCCTATACGCTGGCGGATGGGCGGGAATATGTGCGGGCGGCATTGAAGCGCGGCATGGATGTGGATGCATTCGCGCCAAGGCTGAGTTTCTTTTTCGCGATTGGCATGAATTTCTTCATGGAGGCGGCGAAGTTGCGGGCGGCGCGGCTGTTGTGGCACCGGATCATGGTCGATTTTTCTGCGAAAAATCCTGCGTCGCTGATGTTGCGAACACATTGCCAGACTTCGGGCGTCAGTTTGCAGGAACAAGACCCGTACAACAACATCGTGCGGACGGCGTATGAGGCGATGGCGGCAGCTTTGGGCGGGACGCAATCGCTGCACACCAACTCGTTTGATGAGGCGATGGCGTTGCCGTCGGATTTCGCGGCGCGGATTGCGCGGAATACACAGCTGATCTTGCAAGAGGAAACCGGGATCACGGCGGTCGTCGATCCGCTGGCGGGGTCGTATTATGTCGAGGCTTTGACGGCGGAGATGGCGGAAAAGGCTTGGGCGTTGATGGAGGAGGTCGAGGCTGCGGGCGGCATGACTGTTGCGGTGGCGGCGGGACTGCCAAAGCGACGGATCGAGGAGACGGCGGCGCGGCGGCAGGCGCTGGTCGACAAGGGCGATACGGTGATCGTAGGCGTTAACAAGTACCGGCTGGAGGTCGAGGAGGAACTGGCGATCCGGTCGATCGACAACGACGCGGTGCGGGAGGCGCAGGTGGCGCGGCTGAAGGCGGTGCGCGGGTCGCGGAATGCAGCGGCCTGTGCAGCGGGTCTGGCCGGGGTCGAGGCGGCGGCGACCGGATCGGGGAACCTGCTGGCGGCGGCTGTGATTGCGGCGCGGGCCAGGGCCACGGTGGGCGAGATTACGTCTGCAATGGAGGCGGTGTTCGGGCGCCACGAGGCGGAGGTGGAAATAATCTCTGGCGTGTACGGTGCCGAGTTTGCAGGGGATGCGGGCTTTGCCGCGTTGCAGGCCGAGGTGGCCGCGCTGGCGGTGGTTTTGGGTGGGCCGCCGAAGATGCTGGTCGTGAAGCTGGGACAAGACGGGCATGATCGGGGGGCAAAGGTGATCGGAACGGCCTTTGCGGATATCGGGTTCGAGGTGACGGTAGGGGAGTTGTTCCAGACGCCGGAAGAGGCGGCGGCGGAGGCGATGCGGCTGGGGGTGCATGTGGTGGGGATCTCATCACAAGCGGCCGGACATATGGCGCTGGCACCGCGACTGGTACGGACTTTGCGGGACGCGGGCGACAGCAAGACGATCGTCGTGTGTGGCGGGGTAATTCCGGCGCAGGATCACAACGTGCTGAAGCAGCATGGGGTGCGGGCGATTTTTGGGCCGGGGACGAACGTGATGGCGGCGGCGCGGGAGGTGTTGGCGTTGATCCGGGCCGGGTGGTAGGGGCGTCCGGGTCTGAACGGTTTTGGAAGATGTTTAAGATCAATGGGTTGGCTTCCGAAATATTTACCGCGCGTTATTCTTTTTGACGCAGAAACAGAGCTTTCGGCGGGAGTGTTTGGGAAAGGCCAATTGGGTGGGCCGTGGTATCTTGGTGGAAATGGCAAGGAGCTGCAGATCAAAAGTCGATTGTCACCGGGAAATGGTCGGAGGCGGTCAGGATAGCTTTGCTTAGATCGGGCGGGATTTGGGGGTCGTTGAAGGGGTGCCAGATGCGCCACACCGGATTTTGGGCGGCCAGATTGGGGGAAACCATGATGAAATCCAAGAGCGCCTCGAAATAACATTTTGCGGGGGCGAGCCAGAAGCGGGCCGACGTGGGTTGCAGACTGATGCGGCTGGACAGGGCCATCATCGCGTGGGGATCGGTCAGGCGCATGGCGGGCGGGGCGGTCAGGCCCAGAACAACCTCTATCCCGGACTGGCCGAAGGTTTGCTCGTATTCGTCGATGCCGGGGCCGTCGTTGAAATCGCCCATCACGATGAGGTTGTCACCTGCGGCCAGATGCGTTTCCGCGCGGGCGCGCAACCAGTGGCATTCGGCCAACTGTTTGCGGCGGTTGTCGATCGAAATGCGCTTGAATTCCGCGGGCGAAACGCGGCCATGCGGTGCCTTGGACTTGGCGTGGACGCCGATAAGGTGCAGCGTCTTGCTGGCGGTCTGGACGGCGAGTTCCAGCGGGGGTTTGGAGAATATCACCAATTCGTCCACGCCATCGTCGTTGATGTCGTGGCGCAGCGCGGTGTCAAAACGAGGCGCACCAGTGGCACCGTTGGTGGTTGCGGGCGCACCGCGCGGATCGTGGGTCACAGTCAGGCGGGTCGGGTCATAAAGGAAGGCGATTTCCTGTTCGGTATCCGACGCGAAGCCGATGACAGCCTTGATGGCGCGCAGATGGAAGTGGGCGGCGAAGGTTTCCAGCGCGCGGGTGGTAGAGCGATGTGCGCTTTGATCGGGCGCTTCGACAATCAGGATCCCGTCGGCGTCTAGGGCGGTAAAAACTGCACCCAAGGCTGCCAGCTGTTCGGCGCGAGTGATCTGGTGGCGGGCAGAGAGCTGATAATCGGCCAGCATCTGGCCGGCATCGTTGAAGAGCGCGTTCATCCATTCGACGTTGTAGCTTGCAAGCCGTAGTGAGGAGGGGGGCATCAGGCGGCCTGACGCGCGGAGATTTCGTGCCATGCCTGATTGATCGCCTGAATGCGGCTTTCCGCGAGTTTGATCGCCTCTGGTGGGACGCCACGGGCGATCATGACGTCAGGGTGGCTGGATTTGATCGCGGTGGCCCAAGCTTTGCGGATGTCGGTCAGCGGCGTTTCGGGGGTGACGCCGAGGACTTCGTATGGGTCGCGCGGCGCACCATCGACAAAGCGGGCGCGGAGTTGTTTGAACTGGCGATCCTCTAGCCCGAAGATGCTGGCGACCTGCATCAGAAACTCATTCTCGCGTGGATGATAGTGGCCGTCGGCAAGGGCGATATGGAACAGCCCCTCCATCAGGTCGGTCAGCATTTCGCGGTCGTCATCGCGGAACATCGCGCGGATTTTTGCGGCATAGGCGTCGTAACCGGCAACATCCTGCCGTGCGAGGTTGAACACGCGGGCGGCGTTTGCCTCTTCGCGTTTCGGGATGGCGAAGACGCGGCGGAAGGCGCTGACCTCGTCCCGGGTGACGTGGCCGTCGGCTTTGGCCATTTTGGCGCCGAGGGCAATAACGGCGATGGTGAAGGCGACGGAACGTTCCGGGGCCGGGCTGGCGCGGAGTTTATCGAATATCTCTGACAGGCCCTCACCTTGAGTGAGGGCGGACAGGGCGGCGGCGATGCGGGTCCATAGTGACATCGGGTGAGTGTAGCCGAGCCGTAGCAGACTGTCAGGAGAGGAATTTCTGCATCAGCACAAGGTCCATGTAACGACTGAATTTGAAGCCGGCCTGCGAAATACGGGCGATTTCAGTGTAGTTGAGGGCGGCGTGGAAGGCGATGCCGTCGGGGTTTTCGGCGGAAATGCCGCCGATCATCTGATGGGCACCGGCGCGGGCGGCATGGGATTCGATTGCTTGCATCAGGGCGCGACCGTGACCGTTGCCACGAGCGGCGGGGGCGAGGATGATCGAATGCTCCATGCAGGTCTTGTAGCCGACGCCCGGGCGGAACTGGGCGTAGGTGGCGAAACCTGTCAAGTCGTCGGTGACTAGGAAAGCGTGCCCTGCGGCGTGACGGTCGGCAATCATCTGGGCGATGTCGTCGGCGGATTTGAGCGTCGCGGTGAAGGTGATTGCGGTGTCACGGATCCACGGGTTCCAGAAAGCGGCAATGGCTGCTGCATCGGCGGAGGTGGCGGGGCGGATCATTCGAGCGTGCGGGTGCCGTGGGGGGTGGTGAAGGTGGCGCGGAGGGCCTTGACCGGGCCCTGGGTGATGTGGATGCGGGGGTCGGTGAGGCGCGATGCCAAGGCTTGCGTGAGGGCTTGGGCGTCTGGGTGCGCGATCTCAAAGCGGATCAGGCGGACGTGGGATTCGGGCAGGGCAAGCGTCGGGTGGTTGGGGCCGTGCCACTGGATCAGGGCAGGATGGGCGCCGTCGAAGGGAAGTTTGCCATCGGCAGGGACTGCCATTTGCCAGGCGTAGACGCCGCGGGTCAGGGCGACCGGGGTGCCAATGTTTACGGGGCTTAGGGCAACCTCGGTTACGATGTCATCGCATTGCGCGACCCAGTTCGTCAGGCGGGGTGGTCCAGTGAAATTGTCGAGGTCGAACCAGCGCGGCCAGTGAGGTTTGGGCGCGGAGGGGTCGCTGGCGATAACTTCAAGATAGAGGTCGCCAAGGCCCAGAACGCGGTTGTGGGTCGCCATATGGGGGTGCTGGCCACCGCCTGCGAGCGGCACTCCGAGGGCAGCCTCGACGGCTTCGCTACCTTCGGCAAGGGTCAGGGCCGAGATGGCGATGTGGTCAAAGCGGAGCATGGCGGTCCTGTGGGGTGGTAGGGTGTGGCGGCTTACATCGAGTCGATGATGCGGCTTTCGGCGCGCAGGGCCAAGGCGAGGGCGGCAAAGCGTGCGCGGGCAACTTCGCCAAACAGGTCGTGGCCTTCGCCGGTCAGGGTCAGTTCGAGGATGCGTTTTTTGGGGTGCCACGTCAGTTTTCCGGCCTTGGACGGATCTTCGACGGCGAACATGGCACCAAAGCGCATGGCTTTGCCGAGGACTTCGGCCTCTTGAATCTGATCGTCCGTCAGCAGGCGGAACAGGGGTTCGAGGCGGCTGCCGGCGCGGGAGTTCTTGTAACGGTGTAGCAGGGCGAGGCCCAGAAACACGCGGCCGGGGTGGTCGAGGCCGCCGAGGTTGGCGCGGGTGGCGTTGTCAAAACAGGCTTCTGCGCGGTAATCGGGGTGAGCGCGCCAAGTGGTGTCGTGCAAAAGGCAGGCGGCCTTGATCAAGCGCAGGCGGTCGCGCGTGGCATCGGGGAACAGCGGCAACAGGAATTCAAACAGGGTTTTGCCGGTGCCGGGGATGCGCGAGGAAATCAGTTCGCTGATCCGTGCCGCCTCGATCAAGGGATCGCGGGCGCGCAGCTTTTCGGGCATGACTTCGTACAGCAGCCCCTCGCGGATGCCGTAGGCAGAGACGTCGATTTCGGTCGGTTTCAGCTGCAGGATCAGTTCGCGCAGCACCTCGCAGGCAAGCGGAACAAGGTCCATCCGTTCGTTCGAGGTGCCGATGCGGGCGCGCAGCAAGGCTGGGTCGGAGGCGACGATCCACTGGATCGTGTCGAGCAGGTTCTTTGGCGTCATGCGATATTCGTGCAGGACCGTCAGGGGGTAATTGCGCCGCTCCATATCCAGCCGCGCGATGACGCGCCACGAACCGCCGACGAGGTAGATACGCTCGCCTTCGGACCGGATTTCGGCTTGCAGGATTTTGACCTGCTTTGCGATATGTTCGGCACGTTCCTTTGGTCCGCCCTTGATTTGTTGCAGACGGAACGGACCGAGCGCTGACGTGGCGCGGCGGGTGACACGGCCATCGCCAATGCGGGCCAGTTCCATCGAGTTGCCGCCAATGTCACACACGACGCCCTTGGCATCGGGCCAGCCAAGCAAGACACCTTGGGCGGACAGGCGGGCCTCTTCATCGCCATTCACGACCCAGAGCTTGAGGCCGGTTTGCGCCAGAACCTCTGCCTCAAATTCCGGGCCATCGGCGGCTTCGCGGGTGGCGGCAGTGGCGACGACGGTCATATTCTGGATGCCCATACCCTTGGCCAGCAGGGCAAAACGCTTGAGCGCGTTGAGAGCGCGGATGCGACCTGCGGGGTTGAGCCTGCCAGTTTCCGCAAGACCCTTGCCAAGGCCACACATGATTTTTTCGTTGTAGAAATAGGCGGGCGAGCGGGCTGCACCGTCGAACACCACCATCCGGACCGAATTGGAGCCGACATCGACAACGCCAACGCGACTAAGCGCACGCGCGGACGGGTCGTTGAACAGCGGTTTGCCGAAGGGCCCCCAATCTTCGCTGGAGTCGGTGTCGTCAGGGTCGAGGTGGAGTGTGTCAGCGTTCATGTCTGATTCCCCTTGCGCGGCCGATGGGGATTGCATGGCGGATGCGGAGGGACTGGTCAATGCGGTCGGTCCTTTTGGCTGGCGCCGGGGGTTTCACACCCCCGGACCCCTGTGGGATATTTAGCGACAGGAAATGCCAAGTTTCAGATAAGTTTTAAGGGCTTGGTCATTCGCCAGCAAGTCGGGGAGCGTCCTTTATTCCTGCGGTGCCGCGACCGGAGAGCGAGGGGTTTTCCATGAAGAAACGGTGGCAGTTGAACAGGGTAGCACCAGACGGCAGTTCGCGGCGGTAGGTGCCGTCGGGGCGCAGAACCCACGATTGCGCCTCGTCTGCGAGGTTGGCGGCCATGATCTGTCCCATGATCTGGCTGCGGACGGTCAGGTTGTGAATTTCCACCAGCGTCTCGACACGGCGCGACAAGTTGCGGTCCATCCAGTCAGCGGAGGACAGAAAGACCTTGGCGGCCTTGGATGGCAGCCCCTCGCCCGCGCCAAAGCACATGATGCGAGAGTGTTCCAGAAAGCGGCCCACAATAGATTTGACACGGATGTTTTCAGACAGGCCCTTGATGCCGGGGCGCAGGCCGCAGATGCCGCGGATGACGAGGTCGATTTTTACCCCGGCGTTGGAGGCAGCATAAAGCGCGTCGATCACGTCGGGCTCAAACAGCGAGTTCAGCTTGATCCAGATCTCGGCAGGGCGACCGGCGCGGGCGTGGTCAGCTTCGGCGGCGATCAGGGAGAGAAGGCGGGGTTTGAGGGTGGTCGGGGCGATGGCGAGGTTTTCAAGGCCCTCGGGCTGCACATAGCCGGAGAGGTAGTTGAACACCTTGGTGGCATCACGGCCAAGGGCGGGATCGCAGGTGAAGAAGCTGAGGTCGGTGTAGATGCGGGCGGTGATCGGGTGATAATTGCCGGTGCCGTAGTGGGTATAGGTGACGAGGTTGTCGCCTTCACGGCGGACCACGGTGGAGATTTTTGCGTGGGTTTTCAGGTGCATGAAGCCGTAGACGACATGCGCGCCGGCACGTTCAAGGCGGCGGCTTTGCAGGATATTGGCAGCCTCGTCAAAGCGGGCTTTCAACTCAACAAGGGCAGTTACGGACTTGCCAGCCTCGGCAGCCTCGCACAGGGCCGAGACAATCGGAGAGTTGGCGGAGGTGCGGTAGAGGGTCTGTTTGATCGCCAGCACGTTCGGGTCGCGGGCGGCCTGTTCGAGGTAGCGGATCACCATGTCGAAGGTTTCATAGGGGTGGTGCAGCAGCATGTCTTTCTGGCGGACGGCGGCAAACAGGTCGCCATCGTGGTCCTGCACCCGTTCAGGCACGCGGGGCGTGAAGGGCGGCCATAGCAGGTCGGGCCGGGAAGATAGCACCAGTTCCTTGAGGTCGGCCACGCCCAGAAGGCCGCGCACCTCGACCATTTCATCCTTCGTGACGCCGAGTTCTTCCATGATCAGGGCGCGGAGGTCTTCAGGGGCACCAGCGGACAGTTTCAGGCGGATGACCTCGCCACGGCGACGACGACGGAGAGCGGACTCGAATTCACGGACCAGATCTTCGGCCTCATCCTCAACTTCCAGATCGCTGTCGCGCAAGACGCGGAAGATGCAGTGGCCTTTGTCGGTATAGCCGGGGAACAGCATGTCGAGGTGGAGGAGCAGCAATTCCTCTAGCGGCAGGAAGCGTTGTTCGCCGGGTTTGCCGGGCAAGGGCACGAACCGGGCGATCTGCTGCGGGATCGGAAGCAGCGCCTTGAGCGAGCGGTGATCCGTCACACGTTCCAGTTCCAGCGCCAGCGTGAAACCGGTGTTCGGGATGAACGGGAAGGGGTGCGCGGGGTCGATGGCGAGGGGCGACAGGACGGGAAAAACCTTGGAAAGGAAGTTTTCCTCCAGGAATTTCAGGTCGCGCTGCGTCAGTTTGGAGCGGGTGGCGATGGTGATACCCTCCACCTCCATCGCCTTTTTCAGTTTGTTGAACACGGCTTGCTGAGTCAGCATCAGGCGGCGGGCGTTGGCATGGATCAGGGCCAGCTGTTCCGCCGGGGTGCGGCCATCATCGGACAGCGGGCCGTTGCCGTTGCGGAGTTGCGCGCGCAAGCCCGCGACGCGGACAGTGTAGAATTCATCAAGGTTGGTGGCAGAAATCGACAGGAAGCGCAGGCGTTCCAAAAGGGGGACGGCGGGATTCGAAGCCTCGTCCAGAACGCGCCAGTTGAACCCAAGCCACGACATTTCGCGGTTGAAAAAGCGGCGGGGGCCTGAAATCTCAGCCTCGCTGACGGCAAGGGGGTCGGCGAACGGGACTTTGAGGAAATCGGCGTGGGTCATGGGCGGCTTATGGCTAGGGAATGT
>JBDSXE010000262.1:0-8230 GCA_039926325.1 Paracoccaceae bacterium
GCATCACTTTGAACCGCGGTGCCGATCGCCGTGAGCGCGCCGGGAAATTGCGGATACAACACCGCGAGATTGCCCAGCCGTGCCGTCAACTGCAGCCGTCGTTCGGCACCGTTTGCCGTGCCTGTCGCCTCAGCTGTGATCTGCGGCGTTACCAGTTTCACCTCGTTGATCTTGACGCCCACCGTGGTCAGGTCGAGGTCGAGCAGCAGGGTGGATTGCCCGCGCAACAAGGTATCCAGCAGATGCTGCCCCATCGCGAGGTTGCTGGAACTGGCGGTAACCGACAGATGGCCATCGGTCGGTTGTCCGGTAAAGTGCGCCTCACCCGTCGCGGCACCGCTATATGCGGCACTGATACCGGACAAATCGGTCAGTGCCAGTTTGGCCGTAACATCGCTGCCCGCAGCGGCCAGCGTTCCCGTGGCGTCGATGTTCAGGTGCGGATTGCTGATCACCGCGCGGTCGATTGCAACCAAGCCCTTGTCGAGCTTCACCGCGACCACCAAAGTGCTTTTCCCAGTCAGCAAGCCGTCAAGTTGCGGCTGACCAAGGGCAAGGTTTGTCGCAGTCCCATCAAGGGTTATCGTCGCCGTGTTCATATCGCCCAACAGATGCGCCTTGCCTTGCACGGCACCGCTGTAAGCTCCACCCAAGACGGCCAGATTGGGCAGGGTCAGATTTGCAGTGACATCGCTGCCGGCGCTGGCCATGCGACCCGTCGCATCAATTGAGAACTGCGGTGTGCTGACAACCGCGTGATCCACGACTGCAGCGCCATTTTCAATTTTCGCCGTGATAGAGACTGTACTTTGCCCCTGTAGCAGCCGGTCAACCAGATCCTGACCAACCGCCAGATCAGTTCCCGTGCCATCAAGACTGACCACGGCGGCATCCAATGTGCCGGTCAACCGCGCCTGCCCCTGCAACGCACCACGATAGGTACCACCCAGCACCGACAAATCCGGCAGCGTCAGTTTCGCCGTCACATCGTTAGCCGCAACAGCCAGGCGCCCGGTGGCGTCCAGTGTCAGTTGCGGGTTGGTGATCACCGCCGTGTCGATAACGGCGGCCCCATCCGCCAGGGTCAGATTAACCGAAAGCGTGCTTTCGCCCGCCAGCAGCAGATCGGCCTGTGGCTGCCCGACCGCCAGATTGGTACCCGTCGCCTGCAAGCTTACCGTGCCCTTGTCAAACGACCCGACAAGGCTGCCTTTGCCCTTGAGCGCCCCATGATAATTCGCCCCAAGAACGGAAAGATCGCTGAAATCCAGATCGGCGCTTAGCGAATTGCCCTCATTGGTCAAGCGCCCTTGCGCCGTTGCCTTCAGCGTTGTGGTCGTGACTTCCAATGCCCTGACGGTCGTCCCGGTCGCGTCGCGCCGCAGATCCAACGAAATGGCACTATCGCCGCGCAAAAGCCCATCAAGTTGCGATACGCCAACCGATAAATCCTTGCCGTTCAGGCTGCCCTTGCCGTCGAAAAAGCCCGAAAGTGGGCTGCCATCACCGGACAGATCAAAACTGACCAGCCCCGCCAGCGGCCTGCCAGCCAAGGTGGACAGACGCGACAGGTCGTCATACTGGCCCTGCGCGTTGCCTTTCAGTGCAAAGCCGTCGCCCAGTCCGGCAATGCCGCCCGTGGTCGATACCCGAAAGCCATTACCCTTTATCGCAAGGTTAGACACCGAAAGCCGTGCGTCACCGTGGGTCCATTTCAGATCAACCTGCCCGTCCAACGCCGTCCCCAATGCCTGCGCCAGACCCGGATCCTTCATCGCCAGCCCATCGGCGGCAAATGTAATCTGCCCGTCGAACAATTGGCCAACGGCGTCACGGCTGATATGACCGCTTCCCTCCAGCGTCATCGTCGCGGCGGTAAACGCCGATTGATCCAGACCCGCGACTACCGCTTTGCCCTGCCAGCCGTCACCCTTGCTGCGGTCGTAGGTCAGGCTGACATCGGCATGGTTCAGCCGGGTTTCCTGTGAACCCTTCATCGGCAAAACCAGCGCGCCATCCGCCAGACCCAACTGCCCCGTCAGGTTGAACGCCGCCGGTGCGCCAAGTGCATTCAGACTAAGCGACCCATCCAACGACAGCGCCTGCGTGCGGATCTGCAACTGCGACAGCGCGGTGCTGCCATCCGCCAGCCGCTGACCCTTGGCCGTCAGATGCACGTTCGGCCCGAAAAACGCAGCATATTGCGGCAGGAAGACAGGTGTCGGATCACCCGCCAGATCGACCGCAAAGCTGTTGCCTTTGTCGTCGCCCGTCAGCGTGACCTTGCCAGCAAGGCGCGAAACGCCATCGGTTTTCAGACTGACATTGGCCGTGAAATCGGTGATCGGCCCGGTGCCCCCGATGATCAGATCGGCTGACGGCGAACCCGGCACGCCCAGCAAACCAACCGCGACGCCGCCCGCATCCTCTGACGCGGTCAACGCGAGTGATAGCTGCCCGGTCGCGTTGGCATAGCTGCCGATGAACGTAAACTTACCTTTCGGCCCGGCATCCGTTCGCACCAGCGTCAGATTGGCGACGCCCTGCCCACCCGCAAGCAAGGCCGAGGCGGTCAGCGTCCCCTCGACCTTTTGACCCAGTACTGCCGCTCCCAGCACGATCCGTTTGGCCGCAATGTCTTTCAGGTTGATCGAAACCGGCAGGTTGGGCAGCGAAAATCCCTTCGCCTCAGCCGAGGGCATCTTGGATTTGGTGGACGGGATGCGTTCCAGATCAATCTCGTCCACAGTGAATTCATTGACGTCGATCTGCCCTGACAGCAAAGCAGAGCGGCTCCAGTCCAGCGTGACACCTTTCAATGTCAGCCAGATGCCCTGATCGTCGGCAATCGTCATCTGCTGCATCGTCGCTTGCGACGACAGCGCCCCGACAAAGCCCGTTACTGTCACCACACGCCCGGCGTCAGACAGGTTTTCTTCCAGATAACGCGTCAGAAAATCCTTGTCGCTTTCCTGTGCGAACCCCGCAACTGGCAGCAACAACAACAGGATAGCCCAGATGAACCGCATCAAAATGCTTGCCCCAAACCAACATATATCTGCACGCCGCCACCGGGATTGCCGTGAATCGGCACGCCAATATCCAGCCGTACTGGCCCGACCCCGGTTGCATACCGGACGCCCACCCCCGCGCCGGCTTGCCAGTCACTGTTTGATGACGAAATGCCATCCACCCCGATCAGCCCAAAATCGGTGAACCCGACGACACTGATCTTTTCGGAGACTTTCACCCGCGCCTCAAACGAAGCGCCCAAAAAGGTATTGCCGCCAATGTTGATAGGCGTGCCATTGTCATCGACCGTAGCGCCAAGCGATTGGTACGGTTGGCCCCGCACCGTGCCGCCACCGCCCGAATAAAACAGATCCTCGCGCGGCGTGCCCAGTATCGACGCGCCCAGCACCGCACCCCCCTGAAACCGGGCGGCCAGAACTACGCCCTTGTTCGCGCCAATGCTTTTGTAGGCACGCGCGTCAAACGCCAGCCTGATGCCGCTGTCAGTCTGACCAAAACCGTAGAATGGCTTTGCCTCTGCATCTATGTAGAAATTCCTGGTGGCATCAGTCTTGCTGTCACGCCGATCCCAGGTCACGCCAATCGGCAAGGTCACGTCGCGGTAGGTAAAACTCCCCGCGTCATCGCTGCCATTGGCAAAGTCATAGCCGATCGCCGCAGTGGCCGTCAGCTGTTCAGAGAAGTAGTGCGTGAAACCAACTGTCGAGGTGAAAATATCGGCCTGAAAGTCGGTATCATCCCGATGCTCTACCGACACGCCAAGGTTCAGCGTGGTATCCGGTCCCGGTGTCGCTGGTCGGTCAAGCGTCACGCCCAGCTTGTAATCAACGCCACTGTCCTGCGCGCCAATATTGGCGATGCTGCCCGTAACCTCCAGCCGCTCTCCGCCGCCCAGCAGGTTACGGTGCAGCCAGCTGCCGCTAAGCAAAATACCCTCCGTGCTGGCGATTTCCGCGCCAAACGTATAGCGGCGCGTCTTGTTTTCCACCAAATCAGCCGTGATGCCCAGAAAGTTGGGAGGCGTCACCTTGTCATCTTCGGTCAACGTCACCGAACTGAACACGCCGGTACGTCGCAGCCGTTCAGCCACCCGCGCCTCTTCCATCGGATCAAAAACCTTGCCCGTGGGCAGCCCGGCAACCCTGCGAACCGTCTTTTCGCGCATCCGCACCGCGCCGTTGATCGCAAGTTGGCCGAACCGCAGTTGCGGACCGGGTGCGATCTGCACCATCGCGCCAAGAGTGTTGGTGTTGTGATCGGCCTTCAAATCCTGCGCGCTGACATGGGCCTTTGCATACCCTCGAGCGCGCCAGCCATCGATGCCGTTTTGCACCGCCTGCTTGATCACACCGCTTTCCGCGACCTTGCCCGGCGCAAATTCAAGCGGCATGTTGGTTTTCGGCGCAAGTGGGGCGACCTGAGCGCGCGAAAAGGCAAATACCGGACCCGGATCAACCGTCACGACGATCTGGTTAATCCTAGCAGGTGAGTTTAGCGGCGCGATGTTTGCCGCCTCTTTCCCATCGACCAGCACATGGATAACCGGCCCATAGTAGCCCCGCGCGTACAACGCCCCGATCAACCGCCCGTATTCCGCCCGTGCATCGGCAAACAGATCCAGCGCCGTGATGTTTTTCGATTTATTGGTGGTCAGCAAAACCGACGCCGCCCTTAAATCAACATTCAAGTTCTTGTCGGTCCCGGCCACCGTGAACTGCACCTGGTCAGCACGCCCGTTCATCGCGATCAGGGAGAGCGACAGCGTGGCCGCCACAAACAGCGCGCGAGTATGGTTTGCGGGCATGGTCATCCTGTTTCAGGTGGTTGGGGAACTATCACTTAGGCCACGGCAAAGGGCAATGTATCCAACGCCGCTTCGGCGGATTGGTTCCGGATGCCGATGGGGCTGGAAATCCGGCCCGCAAAATGGAAAAGCTGGCGCAACCCAACGCCGGAGGCGCCACAATGACTTACCATCCCGCCGACAACCGCTATGACACGATGATCTACAATCGTTGCGGCAAATCCGGCCTGAAATTGCCCGCCATTTCGCTGGGCCTGTGGCACAACTTCGGTGAGGATACGCCGCATCAGACCAAGCGCGCCATCCTGCACACCGCTTTCGACGCGGGCATCACTCATTTCGACATCGCCAACAACTACGGTCCGCCGCCCGGCTCTGCCGAAACCGCGTTTGGCGAGATCATGAGAACCGATTTCCGCGATTTCCGTGACGAACTGATCATTTCGTCGAAAGCCGGATATCTGATGTGGAACGGCCCTTATGGCGAATGGGGCAGCCGCAAGAACATGATCGCGTCTTGTGACCAAAGCCTGAAACGCACCGGACTTGATTATTTTGACATCTTCTACTCCCACCGCTTCGATCCAGACACCCCGCTGGAAGAGACGATGGGCGCTTTGGATCAGATCGTCCGCTCTGGCCGCGCCTTGTATGCGGGCGTCACCACCTACAACAGCGAACAAACCCGTCGCGCCGTCGCGATCCTGAATGACCTCGGGACGCCGATGATCATCCACCAGCCCAGCTACAACATCATGGAACGCTGGGTTGAAACGGATGGATTGAAGGAAACGCTGAAAGAACTTGGCATCGGCTCCATCGCCTTTCTGCCGCTGGCGCAGGGTCTGCTGACGAACAAATACCTGAAGGGTATCCCCGCTGGCAGCCGCGCCAGTCAGGGCAAAAGCCTGAACCCCGACGCCATTTCCGACGCGAACATTGCCAAGGTGAAGTCTCTTAACAAAATGGCCGCCAGCCGTGGTCAAACGCTTGCCCAAATGGCGCTTGCGTGGGTAATGCGCGACGGTGGCATTACGACCGCGTTGATCGGGGCGTCGAAACCAGAGCAGGTCACGGATTGCGTCGGTTGTCTCGCCAACCTTTCCTTTACCCCGGACGAGCTGGTTCAGATCGACAAAATCAGTCTCGGATGATCAGGTCTAAGCGCGCCGGATGCTGGTGGTTACATAGTTGCAGGACAGGTCAGTAGCCGACAGCGACCAGCGCCAGCTGATCGGGTTGAAGGTCATTCCCTTGCGATCCAACGGCGCCAGACCGGCCTTCTCGATCAAGGCAAACAGCTCATCCGGCGTGATGAACTTTGCCCAGTCATGGGTGCCCTTCGGCAGCCACCGCATCACCCATTCCGCCCCAATGATCGCCATCAAAAAGCTTTTGGCGTTTCGATTGAGCGTCGAGCAGATCATGATCCCCTGAGGTTTCAACAAATTCCGGCACGCTGTAAGGTAGGTGAGCGGGTCTGACACATGCTCCACCACCTCCATGTTCAGCACGACATCAAACTGCTCACCCGCAGCCGCAAGATCTTCGGCAGTTGTGAACCGATAATCAATTTTCAGCCCCTGAGATTCCGCATGAACCTTGGCCACCGGAATATTACGTGCCGCAGCATCTGCCCCGACAACGTCTGCACCCAGCCGCGCCATCGGTTCGGATAACAGCCCGCCGCCGCAACCAATGTCCAGAATCCGCAGGCCCTTCAATGGGAAAGCCTGCGTCGTATCGCGGTCATACTCCGCCGCGATTTGTGCGGTGATGTAGTCAAGACGACAGGGATTCATCAGGTGGAGTGGCTTGAACTTGCCATCAGGATCCCACCACTCGGCTGCCATCGCCTCGAATTTTGCCACTTCGGCTGGGTCGATTGTGGATTGCATGGGCCGCACCCTTCTATTTCAGTGTCAGTCAACTTCCGACCGGGTATATAGGCTGAATGGACTACAGATCAGGTCAAAAACGCGCAGTTGAATACCTTTATCCGTCGGTCGAGCCGTTCGATCAACGGATGATCGACGTGGACCACGGGCATCGCATCTATGTCGAACAGTGCGGCAATCCTGCTGGCATCCCGGTGTTGGTCTTGCACGGCGGACCGGGGGGCGGGTGTTCACCTGCGATGCGGCGCTATTTCGATCCCACGGTCTACCGCGTCGTCCTGTTCGATCAACGCGGCTGCGGGCGTTCGCGACCCCATGCTTCGGTTGAGGCGAACACGACCTGGGATCTGGTCCGCGACATCGAAGTGATCCGCGAGGCGCTAGGCATCGGGCAGTTCATTCTGTTCGGCGGTTCGTGGGGGGCTACGCTGGCGCTGGTCTACGCGATCACCCATCCGGATCGAACCCGACAGCTGGTGTTGCGCGGGGTGTTCCTGATGACGCAAGCAGAGCTTGGCTGGTTTTATGGTGGCGGGGCGGGGGCGTTCTTTCCGGATCTTTGGGCGCGCTTTGTCGGGCCGATTCCGGAAGCAGAGCGTGGCGATCTGATCGGCGCGTACCATCGCCGGCTGTTTTCGGGCAACCTGATGGAAGAGTCGCGGCTGGGGCGTATCTGGGCGAACTGGGAGAATGCGCTGGCTTCGGTGTCGTTCGAGGGCGTGCTGGGAGAGAGTCCGTCGGATTATGCGCGGGCTTTTGCTCGGCTGGAAAATCACTACTTTCAAAACGCCGGGTTTCTGGAAAGCGATGGCTGGATCATGCAGCAAAAGCAGCGGATTTCGCATATTTCGGCCACGATCATTCAGGGTCGCTATGATATGATCTGCCCGCCGGTCTCGGCCTGGAAACTGGCTGAGGGGTGGCAAAACTGCGATCTGCGGATCATTCCGCTGGCTGGCCATGCCCTGTCGGAGCCTGGGATTTCGGAGGCTTTGGTTGGGGTGATGGACGGGCTGCGCGGTGAGTTTCACCTGTGAGATATCGGCTATGTATTTGATATAGCTGTATTTTAATTTCTGCGTTCACCACCTCTTAACGCCGCTCGCGCAGCGGAAAGCTTGACCACAAGCGACCTCACCTCCTCCACATGCCTTGCTCTTGCATCCCCCCGGCGTTTCCCCTATACCCCCCTTCAACAGCTGCTACGGGGTCCACACCAGAAGCTACCGGAAGTCGCGGCGGGCCTGTGGGCCCGTTTTTTGTTTTGAGGGACCGATGTCCGACCTGATTGCCAAAACTGCCATGGATCGCCGCCTTGCGGATATCGTCACCCCCGTCATCGAAGGCATGGGGTTCGAACTCGTCCGCATCCGCCTGATGGGAGGCAACACCCGCACCTTGCAGATCATGGCCGACAAGCCCGATGGTGGCATCGAAGTCGACGACTGCGGTGAGATTTCCACGGCGGTTTCGGCCGTGCTGGACGTCGAAGACC
>JBDSXE010000263.1:0-2699 GCA_039926325.1 Paracoccaceae bacterium
GATGGCAGGGTTGGCACCCGACCCAGATGCTTGGGCAGCACGTCTCCGGCAAAACCGTCGGCATCATCGGCATGGGCCGCATCGGCCAGGCCATCGCCAGACGCTGCCACTTCGGTTTCGGCATGGACGTCATCTTCCACAACCGATCCTCCCTGACACCTGACTTCCCCGCCCGCCAAGTTGCGCTCGCCCAGACCCTCCAAGCCGATTTCGTCGTCCTGTCCGTCCCCGCCAATCCCGCAACGCGCCACCTGATCAACCCCCAAACCCTCGCCCAGATGCGCCCCACTGCCATCCTCATCAACATCGCCCGTGGTGATGTGATCGACGAAGCAGCCCTCATCATCGCCCTGCAAAACCACCAGATCGCTGGCGCGGGTCTAGACGTTTACGAACACGAACCCGCAATCCCCGCCGCGCTGATCGCTTTGGAAAACGTCACCCTCCTCCCCCACCTCGGCACCGCAGCACTCGAAGTGCGCGAGGCGATGGGCATGATGGCCATCGCTAACCTCGAAGCGTTCCTAGACGGCAAACCCCTGCTCAACCCGGTCTGATATGCCCGCCCCCTTGCAGCTTCATCTTTTCATAAATATCCCCGCCGGAGGCTTCCGCATTCTCCAAACCGCGACCGGCTACCGCCAACCATGGCAATGCCGGACGAGGACCCTCGATGGGTCCGAGAACGGCTGCCCTTCTGCGGTCACTCCATGATCATCTCGCGGGGCCGCCGCTTCATCTTTGTCCACATCCCTAAAACCGGCGGCACGGCGCTGACCCTCGCATTGGAATCCCGCGCCATGAAGGATGACATCCTGATTGGCGACACGCCCAAGGCGCGTGCCCGCAAGGCCCGGTTGCACGGCGTCAAATCCCACGGTCGACTGTGGAAACACTCCACCCTGTCCGACATTGCCGGTCTTGTCACCGATGACGAAATCGCCAGCTTTTTCACCGTCACGCTGGTCCGCAATCCGTGGGATCGCGCCGTCAGCTACTACCATTGGCTGCGCGACCAGAACTTCGCCCATCCCGCCGTCGGCCTGGCGAAAACCCTGGCGTTCAGCGCCTTTCTGAACCATCCGCAAACCCGCACTGCCCTGACGCTCTGGCCCTACGCCGCTTACATGCGCGATCCCCACGGCGTCGAACGCGCAAGCCTTTTTGCCCGCCTCGAGCACTTGCAAACCGACCTTGCCCCGTTCGAAGCACATCTCGGCTTTCGCCTGAACGTGCCCCACGTCAACGCGTCGGACCGCGCCCGTGATTGGCGCACCTTCTTCAGTGAAGCCGACGCAGCCCTGATCGCTGACATATCCGCTGCCGATATCGCGCGGTTTTCCTACCGGTTTGAACGTTAGGCAGCTGCTTTTTTGCCGCCGCCAAACCTCGCATAAAATCCGTCGCCCTTGGCCGCCAGATCGCGCAGCAGGGCAGGGGTCGTGAACCGCACGCCATGCGCCGTCGTCAGCGCGTCGCAGATCTGAACGGCCTTGGCAGCACCAATCATGTCCAGCCAGCTGAACGGCCCGCCGGTCCACGGCGCAAATCCCCAGCCAAGGATCGCCCCAACGTCGCCCTCGCGGATATCGGTCAACACGCCTTCCTCCAGCGCCCGAACCGCCTCCAGCACCTGCATCATCATCAGGCGGTGCTGCACGGCCACCAGTTCCGGCTGATCCTTGGCGACCGGCCACGCCTTTGCCAAACCGTCCCACAGATCGCCACGCTTGCCGGTGGCGTCATAATCATAGAACCCCGCCTTGGCCTTGCGCCCCAGCCGCCCCTGATCCGCCATCGCAAACACCACGACGTCGACGTCATCGTCAGGATAGTCCGCGCCCATCGCCGTCTTGGTGGCCTTGGCGATCTTGACCCCCAGATCAATCGAGATCTCGTCCACCAGTTGCAACGGCCCCAGTGGCATCCCGACCAGCTTGGCCGCGTTCTCGATGAACACAGGCTCCACGCCTTCCGTCACCATGCGGATGCCCTCGTTGATGTAGGGCAGGATGCAGCGGTTGGCGTAAAAGAACCGCGCGTCATTCACGACGATCGGCGTCTTGCGGATTTGCCGCACGAAATCCAGCGCCTTGGCCACCGCCCGATCGCCTGTGCCACGCCCCCGGATAATCTCGACCAGCGCCATCTTGTCGACAGGAGAGAAGAAATGGATGCCGATGAACTCATCCGGCCTCTTGCTCGCCCCCGCCAATCCGGTGATCGGCAAGGTTGACGTGTTGGTGGCGAATATGCACGCCGCCCCCGTCGCCGCCTCGACCTTGGCAGTAACATCCGCCTTGACCTTGGGATCTTCAAACACTGCCTCGACGATCAGATCGACATCCGCCAACGCCGAATAATCCGTCGTCGCCAAAATGCGCGCCAGCACCTCGGCCTTCTTTTCGACCGTCACCTTGCGCCGCTGAATGCCCTTGTCCAGCAGGTCGGCCGAATGCGCTTTGCCCCGATCCGCCGCCTCTTGCGCGGAATCGATCAGCACCACATCAATCCCCGCGTTGGCCGCGACATAGGCGATACCCGCCCCCATCATGCCAGCGCCGATAACCCCCAGCTTCCTGACCGATTGATCCGGCAAGGCGGGCCGGTTTGCCCCCTTGTCCAGCGCCTCTTTGTTGATGAACAGCGAACGGATCATCGCCGCAGAACTTGGGTCCAGCAGAACCGAAGTAAAGTTG
>JBDSXE010000264.1:0-7931 GCA_039926325.1 Paracoccaceae bacterium
GTCTTTTCGCGCCCCTGTTTTTCGGGGCTTCGTTCTGCCTGAATAAAAGGTAACACAACGCAACTTTTCAGAAAACCCCTTTATTTCAATGGGTTTCAAGGTGTTGCTGTTGCAGTATCCATGGTGGCTTGTAGCAGATATGGTGTTTTCGCACGATGTGGCCGCTATCTATGGTGTGCTTTTTGTCAACTCTGCCACCAATTCAGGAAGTCGCGACAGATCCGGGATGCTGTGAAAGCGGGTATCCCCCAGCGGCGGTTCGGCATGTTCCAGCGCCCATGTCAGATTATGCGGAACATAGACACCAAGCGCCCCGGCGGCCAAGGCGGGCAGCACATCGGATTTCAGCGAATTACCGACCATCATTGCTTGCGCCGCGCCCGTGCCGTGCCGTGTGAAGATGGTGGCGTAAATCTCGGGCGTTTTGTGCGAGACGATTTCGACACCGTGGAACAAATCGCCTAGACCGGACTGCGCCAGCTTACGTTCTTGATCCAGCAAATCACCCTTTGTAATCAACAGTACGCGGTAATCTGCGGCCAGCGCAGCCACGGTTTCGCGGGCATGGGGCAACAGTTCCACCGGGTGGGCCAGCATCTCTCGACCCGCCGCCAGAATCTCGGCAATGACGGGGGCCGCGACACGGCCGTCCGTCACCTCGATCGCGGTTTCGATCATCGACAGCATGAAGCCTTTGACGCCAAATCCGTAGTGCCCAAGGTTGCGCCGCTCTGCCGCCTCCAGCCGCGCGGTAAGATGGGCGGGATCGGCGGCACCCGCCAGCAATTCCGCGAATCGGCTCTGGGTCATCCGAAAGAAGGCTTCGTTCTGCCAAAGCGTGTCATCGGCATCAAAGCCGATGGTCGTCAGGTCTGTCATCATGCACCTCGCGGGGTAAAGTGATGACGCGGCGCAAGGATTCAAGCAATCCTTCTTGGCGCGGGGCTTTCAAGAAGGACAAAATACGCTATATTGGCAGATGTATCCTGATACCCTTGCATGACCGGAGCTTTGGTTTGACCGCTTTTCCTTATCAGATGTCTGGCGCGCCCAAGGGACCGGGGCAGGATACGTCGGTTCTGACCAAGACCAAAACCAAGACGGAACGTCCGCCGCTGTACAAGATCATGCTGTTGAACGACGACTACACGCCGATGGAATTTGTCGTGCATGTGGTGGAGCGGTTCTTTGGCCTGAACCACGCGCAGGCGTTCGAGATCATGCTGACGGTCCACAAAAAGGGGCTGGCAGTGGTCGGGGTGTTTTCGGCAGAAGTGGCGGAAACCAAAGTGGCGCAAGTGATGGATTTCGCACGGCGCCACCAGCATCCGCTGCAGTGCACCATGGAAAAAGAATAGGCCGTCCCGTCAGTGAGTGGTAACAGATCTTCCCGGCTTGGGCTGGCGCTGGACAGTGGCTTTTGGGTATTGCCGCCCGCTGGCGATATTGCCGTGCTGCGTCCGCGCATTGATGATGATTTGTCCGACCTGCCCAAATCGCGCGTCGTGGTGCTGACCGGGTTCAAGCCGGACCACGACCATTTTGCCGTCTTGGGTTTTCGCACCAGCGCCAACACGCTTTACGCAACAGCACTCATTTGCCTGCCGCGCGCCAAGGCCGACGCTCATGCCCTGATCGCCGAAGCGGCGCTGCTGGTCAGGCCGGGGGCACTGCTGGCGATTGACGGGCAAAAGACCGATGGTATTGACGCAGTGCTGAAGGATTGCCGCGCCCTTGGGATTGCTGTCAGCGAAACGCTGTCCAAGGCGCATGGCAAGTTTGCGACCTGTGCGACGGGGGCAGAGTTTTTGCAATGGGCGGCGGTCGATACCAAGGTCGAAGGCGGGTTCACCACGCGGCCGGGTGTGTTTTCGGCGGATGGCCCGGATCGCGGCTCGGCGCTGTTGATGGCGGCGCTGCCTGCGGATTTGCCGGCCAAGGTCGGCGATCTGGGGGCGGGTTGGGGCTATCTTTCGCGCGCCATACTGACCCGACCCGGCATCAGGCATCTGGATGTGGTCGAGGCAGAGCAGACAGCACTGAACTGCGCCAAGCGCAATTTGCATGACCCGCGTGCGGCCTATCATTGGGCGGATGCCACCACGTTCAGGCCAGATCGGCTGTGGGGTGCGGTGGTGATGAACCCGCCCTTCCACAATGGCCGCGAACCCGACCCCGCGCTAGGGCAGGCTTTCATCCGTGCGGCGCATCGAGGGCTGGCCCCGGACGGCGTGCTATGGATGGTCGCCAACCGACACCTTCCGTATGACAAGGTGCTGCAAACCCTGTTCCGCGACGTTCAGGAGGTTGGCGGCGACGGCGCTTTTCGCGTGACCCGTGCCGCCTATCCGATCCGCATCCGCTGATTCCTCGGGCTACCGTTTATTCGGGATACTGGGCCTGACACTGGGCAACCGCAGGCGCACTTGCCGCGCTAAGTTGTGCGCGTTTGACCTGCAACTGACGCAGTTTGACCTGCTCCGCCGCAAGGTCGATGGCGACGGGCCGAGAGATGGTCTGCGTATAATCACCGCTGCACATCTGCCGCATCGGGTTCGGATCAGCCTCGGTCGGCGCATCGGTGCAATTGTACAAGCGGGGCGTCGTGATCTGCTCGCTCTCGATGCCATAACCACGGGACAGGTTGGTTTGCGCGTCGGCGATCAGGCGGTCGACCACAAGTAGGTCATGCGATACCAGCCGGATGCATTGTTCCTGGGGTGTGCCACAGGATGCAAGTGCCAGCAGCGCAGGGGCAAGCAGGGCGGGGGCGGATAGGAATCGTTTCATTTGAACCTCATGGGCAGCAACGGCCTACCATAAACCGCGTCGGGCCAAACTCCAATCACCATGCCAGCAACATCACCAAACCTGCAACATTGTGCCGCGTTGGCAGTCCCCTCGCAGGCTGGTAATCAGACTGCAGAAGGAGACGATCATGCAAGATATGTCAGGCACCCACAAAACCCGTGCTGCCCAGTGGTTTCGCCAACTGCGCGACCAGATTGTCGAGGCGTTCGAGGGACTGGAGGCTGAATTCGGCACTGGCACCAAATTCGACGTTAGCACGACGCGGCGCGAGGATGGCGGTGGCGGTCTGATGAGCGTGCTGCGCGGTGGCAAGGTGTTTGAAAAGATCGGCGTCAACGTGTCAGAAGTGCATGGTACGTTGGGCACGAAGGCGCAGGCGGCGATGGCGGCGCATGGGGTGGCCGGAATGGCCAATGATCCACGGTTCTGGGCGTCAGGCGTTTCGCTGGTGGCCCATATGGCCAATCCGCATTGCCCCGCCGTCCATATGAACACACGGATGTTCTGGACACCGGGTGCTGCTTGGTTTGGCGGTGGCTCTGACCTTAATCCGTGCATCGAATACCCCGAGGATACCTCGCATTTTCACAGCACACAGCAAGTGGCCTGCGACGCGCATTCGCCGGACTATTACGCGCGCTTCAAGGCTTGGGCGGACGAGTATTTCTTCATCCCCCATCGTGGTCGGGCGCGTGGGGTTGGCGGGATATTCTTTGACGATCTGGATACCGGAGATTGGGAGGCCGACTTTGCCTTTACTCAAGATGTCGGACGGGCGTTCCTGCCCGCTTTCCTGCCAGTGACCCGCAAGCGTTTTCCGACCCCTTGGACCGATGCCGACCGTGAGGTGCAGCTGATCCATCGCGGGCTATATGCCGAATATAACCTGATCTACGACCGTGGCACCAAGTTCGGGCTGGAAAGCAACCATGATGCGAATGCGGTGCTGATGAGCCTGCCTCCGGTCGCCAAATGGACCTGAAGGCGTGGGCGCGGGCAGAGCTGCCAGCGTTTCTGCTGGCGCTGCAATTCCTGACGCGACTGCGGTTGCCGGTCGAGGTGGACTATGCGCCAGCCGCCATGCGCGACAGCCCGCGCTGGTATCCGGCGGTTGGCGTTGTCGTCGGCATCCTGACGGGCGTGCTTTATTGGGCCTCTGCGGGGTTGTTTACACCCGTGCTGGCGGCGCTGATCGCGGTGGCGGCGGGGGTGATCCTAACAGGGGCGCTGCATGAGGACGGCTTTGCCGATGCCTGCGACGGCTTGGGCGGCACTCAGCCGCGTGAGCGGGTGCTGGAGATTATGCGCGACAGCCGGATCGGCACTTATGGGGTGCTTGGTCTGGGGTTGATGATCGCAGGCAAAGTTGCCACGTTAAGCGCGCTGCCGGTGGGCGCGGTTCCGTTCGTGCTGATCGCGGGTCACACCGCCAGCCGGATGTCGATGCTATGGGTCATGGCATCGTCAGACTATGTGCGGGATCAGGGTGCCGGTTCAGGGGTGTCTGGTGGCGTGGACCAACCCACGATGGTGACGGCACTGGTGGTAACTGGACTGGCGTTGGTGCCAGTGCTGTTCGTCGTCCCGGTGATGGCGTTGCTGATGGGGCTGGCGGGGCTGGCGGCGGGGCACTTTGCGATGCGTCGACGGTTCGAGGCGCGTTTGGGCGGCTATACCGGCGACTGTCTGGGGGCCGTCCAGCAATGCAGCGAGATCGGGTTTTATCTGGGCGTGCTGGCTTGGGTTCACCCGTAATGCGCGATGCTGGATAGCGCCTATGCCTTTGCCGCGACCTCGGTTTTGATCGAGCTTACACCGGGGCCGAACATGGCCTATCTGGCGATGATTGCCGCGACAGAGGGGCGTCGACCCGGTTATGCCGCTGTGGCCGGGGTTGCGCTGGGGCTTTTGGTCATGGGGTTGCTGGCGGCAATGGGGCTGGCAGTAGTCGTCCAGAACCAGCCGTGGGCGTATCAATTGCTGCGATGGGGTGGGGTGGCCTACCTGTTGTGGCTGGCGTGGGATGGCTGGCGCGGCGCGGGCGAGACGGTGGAACATGCGCCGCCGGGATCGACGCTGACGCTATATTTCCGGCGTGGGTTGATCACCAATCTGCTGAACCCCAAGGCGGCGATCTTTTATGTCACTGTTCTGCCAGAGTTTTTAAGTGATGTTGGTGGTCTGGCAGAGCCGCTGATCCTGACGGCGATTTATGTCGGCGCGGCGACGGGCATTCATGCCGCCATCGTTACTGCGGCGGGGTCGGCGCGGGTCTGGTTGGAAGATCCTGCGCGCACGCGGAGGGTGCGGCGCGGACTGGCCGCGGCGCTGGTTGGCGTGGCGGCGTGGGTCTTGTGGAAAAGCTGAGGGGATCAGGCCGCTTTGCGGTCGATGAACACCAAAGTCAGCGCGCCAAGGACCGTGACGACGGCTGACAGAACGGCGGCAAGCATGTAGCCAGACAGGGCCGTTCCCAGCGCGAAGCAGGCCGCTGCCATGCCGTCGCCAGCAACCTTCATCAGCGCCATCAGCGCGGCCCCGGTGCCGGGCCGGTGGCCAAGGGCGTCTTGCAGGTAGGCGATGGGCAGGGTCAGGGTGATCGCGCCGCCGACGGCTCCGGGGATCAGCACGAACCACAGGAACGGACTGGCGGCAAGGACAGGGATGCCGATCAGTTGCAGGGTATAGATGCAGGTGCCGATCAGGATCAGATGGGTGCGCTTGAAGTGCGGCAGGATCAGCGGCAGCAACAACATGAACGGCACCTCCAGCCCCGCCACGAGGCCAGCGTACAGCGCCGCGGTGCCGGTGCCGCGACCCGGCGCTTCGGTCAACACCAGCCCCATGATCGCCCAATACGCGCTGCCACCGACCGTCACCGCGCCCAAGGCCGCGATCCGCAGGGCCAGCGCAGGCGATGCCAGTTCCACCAGCGCCTGCCGCAGGCTGAGGCCGGACGGCGCGTCTTGCCACTTTGCAGCGCGTGCGGTGGGCCAGCCTTTGGCGGTGATGGCCAGCATCAGGGCGGCAAGGCATGCCGCGACAGGATAGACCGCGAGGATCGGCGCGCCGTGGTTGAACGCCAGCGACCACAGCGGCAGAACCACGACAAACGGCAAGGCGAACAAGGCGCGGATGGCGGCCAAGATGCCGTCGCGGGTGGCGGGATCGTAGCGTTGCGCCGCCAGCCGCGATTGGGCGAACAGCTGACCGAACAGGGTGCTAAGCGGAAAGATCAGCGCGTGGGCCAGAACGAAACTGACGGGACTGGGCAGGAATGACATCAAAGCGGTGCCCAGCAGCATCGCGGCGCTCGCCCACAGGGCAATGCTGCGGCGATTGTTGGTCTGGTCGGCGCGGATGCCAGCTGTGATGGCAGCGGTGACAGAAACCACGGTCGACACGACCATCATCGCGGCATAACCCCGGTCGCCAAGCCCGAACTGCCGCACAGCGAGGACAGAGATGTAGGGGCCAAAGGAACATGCCAGCGCCCCTTGCAGCACCATCAGCAGAGCGGTCAGGCGCAGCACCTTGTCCGTCAGGATGGCGCGGAAAGGCGAGGCGGTCGGCATCCCGTCTGGCTACCTTCGGACGCTGCGAAAGTCCAGCGGCTCAGCCCTCTGCGCGCGCCTGAAACCATGCGTTGCGGTCAACAAGAAACAGCCCCACCGCCCCGCTCAACGCGACTGCGGTGCCAAGGATCGCCACCACCTCGAACCCGCCAATGGCCGTCCCCAGCGCGAAAGCGGCGGCGGTCAGCACGTCTGTCACCAGCTTTTGCAACGCAAGCATAGAGGCCGCTGTGCCGGGGCGACCGTGCATCAAATCCTGATAATAGGGGATCGGCAGCATCAGGATTGCAGCCCCTCCAAAGCCGCCGAACAGGGTCATCACCCAAAGCCACGGCGTGTCGGACAGATACGGCAGGGCGATCAGATGCACCGTATAGATCGCTGTGCCAATGGCGATCAGGGTAGAGCGTGGCGCCAAGTGGGCGATGCGGGGCAGCAGCAGCATTCCCGGAACTTCCCACCCTGCCAGCAGTCCGATATACAGGGCGACATCGCCGGGGCCACGGACAGGTGACGCCTCGAACACCAATGAAATCAGGACCATGTAGACGTTGCCAGCCGACGACAGCGCGCCAAGGAACAACAGGCGGATGAGGATTTGCGGTGTTGCGATTGCGCGGAATGCTTCGCCCACGCTCAGCCCGGACCGGGCGTCGTGCCAGTCGGTCTTGCCATCGCGTGGCCAGCCAAAGATCACCAGCAGCGACATGCCAAGGCTGGCCAGACCGCCGGTGACATAGACTGCCATGACATTCGCCCCCATCCCGAATGCGACGGTCCAGAACAGCAACATCGCCAGATAGGCCAGCGACATCGGCGCGCGGATCGTGCCAAGGATGGTGTCGCGCTGACGCCCCTCTTCCGCACTGGCAAGGCGGGCCAGCGCGAACAACTGGCCGTAGATCGTCCATGCGAGTGGCAGCATGACGCCTTGGCACAGGATCAAGCTTAGCGTGCCGGGGTAGATCAGCATCAGGGCCACGCCGATAGTGCTGGCGAAGGCGGTGGCCATCGCGATGCGGCGGCGGTGACCGTGCTGATCGCCCAGAATGCCGAACAGGACCGACGATGTGACCGCGACGGCAGACGCCAGCACCAGCAACAGCGAAAAGGCCGGCTTGCTCAACCCGATGCGTTCAATGGCGATCAGCGACTGATAAGGGTAAACCGAGGCGTTGTGCGCGCCCAAAAGCAGCATTGCAATGGCGACAAGCCGCAGCGTCGGCTGACGCAGGACATCACGATAGGGGTTCAAGATCGGGTCTTCCGGGATCGCCAGTGGCGGAGGCTGCGCTATCGCTAACGGCGGGTCTGGGTGATGTCCAGAGCGCGGGCGGTTATTTTGCCGGTGCCTTGGCCGAGATGCTGCGTTTTGCTGCCTTGGATCAACGCGTGGTCAGGCTTTGCCCCACCCCGGCAGTTTGCGGGCCTGATCGACCCAACCCGCCAGTTGCGCCGAATCCAGCGGGTCGGTCTCGCGCAGGTCCAGCGCGCGCTGCGGCTTGGTAGCAAGCAACACTGGGGGCACAGGTGTCAGATGCGCGC
>JBDSXE010000265.1:0-3697 GCA_039926325.1 Paracoccaceae bacterium
CCGCCGCACCGCCGTCACCATCGCAACCTGCTCTGCCCGCTCGATCAACCCGGAATATAGCTGAAACCCGCGTATTTCCCGCCTCGAAACCGCCATTTCGGGCATCGCTACGTTTTTCATCAACTTCCTCCCTCATTCCATCGCCGCTGGCGCTTGCAGCACCTTGAACCCCTCCTTATATACGCCGGGAAGCCGGATACGGGTGTCAGATTTGGCGACACCGCAAACGGTTCTCACTGGGATCGGGGTTGGATGCCTGAAGGGGTCCGCTCCATAACATCGCCTAAGAAAAAGGTAGCACAGCATGGCTAAAATCATCGGGATTGACCTGGGGACCACCAACTCCTGCGTCGCCATCATGGATGGCGCAGCCCCGCGCATTATTGAAAACTCTGAAGGCGCCCGCACGACGCCTTCTATCGTCGCTTTCACGGAAAATGAGCGTCTGGTCGGACAAGCTGCCAAGCGGCAGGCCGTCACCAACGCCTCCAACACCATTTTCGCGGTCAAGCGTTTGATCGGTCGTCGTTATGACGATCCGATGATCGTCAAGGATCAGAAACATCTGTCGTACAAGGTCGTCAACGGCGGCAACGGCGACGCTTGGGTCGAAGCCCGGAATGAGAAATACTCGCCCGCGCAGGTTTCGGCCATCGTCCTGCAAAAGATGAAGGAAACCGCCGAATCGTATCTGGGTGAAACCGTCACTCAGGCTGTCATCACGGTTCCCGCCTATTTCAACGACGCCCAGCGTCAGGCCACCAAGGATGCAGGCAAGATTGCCGGTCTGGAAGTGCTGCGGATCATCAACGAACCGACGGCGGCCGCGCTCGCCTATGGCCTCGACAAGAAAGAGGCGCGCACCATCGCGGTTTATGACCTTGGCGGCGGCACCTTCGATATCACCATTCTGGAAATCGACGACGGCCTGTTCGAGGTGAAATCCACCAACGGCGACACCTTCCTAGGTGGCGAAGATTTCGACATGCGGATCGTCACCTATCTGGCGGACGAATTCAAAAAAGAGCACGGCGTTGACCTGACACTGGACAAAATGGCGCTTCAGCGGCTGAAGGAAGCGGCGGAAAAGGCCAAGATCGAACTGTCGAACTCGACCCAGACCGAGATTAACCAGCCGTTCATCAGCATGGACCGTAACACCGGCCAACCGCTGCACCTTGTGGTCAAGCTGACCCGCGCCAAGCTGGAATCGCTGGTTGAAGACCTGATCAAACGCTCGATCAAGCCATGCCAGGCCGCGATGAAAGATGCGGGCCTGTCGTTCTCTGACATCGACGAAGTTGTTCTGGTCGGCGGCATGACCCGTATGCCCCGCGTGATCGAAGAAGTGACCAAGCTGTTCGGCAAAGACCCCCACAAGGGCGTCAACCCGGATGAAGTCGTGGCCGCTGGTGCCGCCATTCAGGCTGGCGTTCTGCAAGGCGACGTCAAGGATGTGGTCCTGCTGGACGTGACCCCGCTTTCCTTGGGCATCGAAACCCTTGGCGGCGTGTTCACCCGTCTGATCGACCGCAACACCACGATCCCGACGAAAAAGTCGCAAATCTTCTCGACCGCCGAAGACAACCAGAACGCCGTCACTTTGCGCGTGTTCCAAGGCGAGCGTGAGATGGCTGCCGACAACAAGATGCTGGGCCAGTTCAACCTGGAACACATCCCGCCATCACCGCGTGGTATGCCGCAGATCGAGGTTACGTTTGACATCGAAGCCAACGGCATCGTGACCGTCAAAGCCAAGGACAAAGGGACGTCCAAGGAACAGGCGATCACCATTCAGGCTTCGGGTGGTTTGTCGGACGAAGACATCGACAAGATGGTCAAGGACGCAGAGGCGAATGCCGATGCTGACAAGGCCCGTCGCGATCTGGTGGAAACCAAGAACCAGGCCGAAAGCCTGCTGCACTCCACCAAGAAATCGTTGGCCGAGCATTCCGATAAGGTCGATCCATCGACAGTAGAGATGATCGAACTTGCGATGTCCGCGCTGGAAGACACGATCAAAACCGACGACGCCGGCAAGATCAAGGGTGGCATCCAGAACCTGACCGACGCCGCAATGAAACTGGGCGAGGCGATCTACAAAGCCTCCGCTTCTGCCGAAGAAGGCAAGGGTGATCCCGATGGCCCGCGCGACGTCGACGAAGACATCGTTGACGCCGATTTCGAAGATCTCGGTAACAACAAGCGCAAGTAACCGTCCCGGAAGCTGATCGGGCGGCCCCATAACAGGGGTCGCCCTATGGCGTTCCAGATCAAGGGTCCAACGATGGCGAAACGCGACTTTTACGATGTTCTGGGGGTTCCGAAAGGCACCTCTGCTGACGATTTGAAAAAGGCCTACCGCTCCAAGGCCAAAGAACTGCATCCAGACCGCAACTCCGACAACCCCAACGCCGAAGCCCAGTTCAAGGAAATCAACGAGGCTTACGACGTCCTGAAAGACGCCGACAAAAAGGCTGCATATGACCGCTACGGTCACGCCGCTTTTGAAGGTGGCATGGGTGGTCCGCGTGGCGGCGGCGGTGGTAACGGCGATTTCGCCAGCTCTTTCTCTGACGTGTTCGAGGATTTGTTCGGTGACTTCATGGGTCGCGGCGGCGGGGGTGGCGGTGGCCGCAACCGGGCGCAGCGTGGCTCTGACCTGCGCTACAACCTGCGCGTATCGTTGGAGGAATCCTTCAAGGGCGTCCAGAAAACCATCAACGTCCCCAGCTCCATAACCTGCGACACCTGCCGTGGCACGGGCGCAGAGGGCGGTTCCGAACCCGTCACCTGCCCGACCTGTTCCGGCATGGGTAAGGTACGCGCGCAACAAGGTTTCTTCACCGTCGAACGCACCTGCCCGACCTGTTCCGGCGCGGGTCAGATCGTCAAGAACCCGTGCAAGGTTTGCGCTGGCGCCGGGCGCATCGAACGCGACCGCTCGCTGTCGGTGAACATCCCTGCCGGGGTTGAGACCGGCACCCGCATCCGTCTGGCGGGCGAGGGCGAGGCTGGGATGCGCGGTGGCCCCTCAGGCGATCTGTACATCTTCATCGAGGTTAAAGAGCATCCGCTGTTCCAGCGCGATGGCGTCAACCTGTTCTGTCGGGTCCCCGTCAGCATCACCACCGCCGCCCTTGGTGGCGAGGTAGAGGTGCCGACGATCGACGGCGGCAAAAGCCGGGTCAAGGTGCCGCAGGGTGCCCAGACCGGCAAACAGATGCGCCTGCGCGCCAAGGGCATGCCAGCCCTGCGCGGTGGCGGCAGCGGTGACATGCTGATCGAACTCGCGGTGGAAACTCCGGTCAACCTGACCACCCGCCAAAAAGAACTGATGCGAGAGTTCGAAAAACTGTCCGAAGAAAACAACCCCGAGGGTTCCAGCTTTTTCACCAAGGTCAAAGGGTTTTGGGACGGTATCAAAAGCTGACATCAGCCACTCATCATGCCTTTCCAGGCTTGATGAGTGGTTGAGCACAAACACTGTTAACCATTCCTTCACCAACCCCGTGCCAGTCTCATCACATGGCACCCCAAGGCTTCCACGATTCCCCGCTGCCCCTTTTCACCCCCGACCGGGATGAGGATGAGGCTGATTTCGCGGCGCTTCCGTCCAAACTGCCGTCCTATATCGGCGATCACCGCAAACGTCTGCGGACCCGCTTCATGGACGGCGGCGCGACCGCGATGCCGG
>JBDSXE010000266.1:0-8023 GCA_039926325.1 Paracoccaceae bacterium
GCGATGGCGCTGACCTGTAACCCAGCGCTGTTGGTGGCGGACGAACCGACGACCGCGCTCGACGTGACGGTGCAGGCGCAAATTCTGGACCTGCTGCGTCAGTTGCAGCAAAAGCATGGCTCGGCCATCGTGTTCATCACGCATGATCTGGGGGTGATGGCCGATTTGGCCGACCGGATCATGGTGATGTATGCCGGACGGATTGTTGAGCGGTCAACCAAGGCGGACATCTTTGTCGAACCGCGCCACCCGTATACGCAAGCCCTGCTGGACTCTATCCCACCGATGGAAGGGGCGCGGCCCAACCGCTTGCGGACGATTTCCGGGGCGCCACCGTCGCTGTTGAACCTGCCGCAAGGCTGCGCGTTCGGGCCGCGCTGTCCGTACCGGTTCGACGCCTGTGCGGCCCGTCCGCCGCTGGGGGACGAAGCCCACGCCACCGCCTGCTTTCTGGAAAGCGCCAAATGACCGCGCTCTATGACATCACCAACGTCTCGAAACGTTTCCGCGTCGGTAGCCGGTTTTCGCGGCAAGGCGTCCGCATCGTGCAGGCGGTCGACGGCGTCTCTTTGGCGATCCAGCCCGGCGAAACCCTTGGGCTGGTGGGCGAATCCGGGTGTGGCAAGTCCACACTCGCCCGCTGCCTGTCGCGGCTTTATGAGATCAGCGCTGGCAAGCTGGTGTTTGATGGCACTGACATTTCCACGCTTTCGACGCGGGAAATGCGACCCTTACGGCGCAAGATTCAGATGGTGTTTCAGGATCCCTATGCCTCGCTGAACCCGCGCCGCCGCGTGCATGACCTGATTGCAGAGCCGTTGCGGATACACCTGTCGCTGTCTGGGGCAGAGGTGGATGCGCGCGTTGCCAGCCTGTTGGAGCAGGTGGGGCTGCTGCCTGACCACGCCCAACGCTATCCGCACGAGTTTTCCGGGGGGCAACGGCAGCGCATCGGCATTGCGCGTGCGATTGCTTTGGAACCAAAGCTGGTCATTCTGGACGAGCCGGTTTCAGCACTGGATGTTTCGGTTCAGGCGCAGATCGTTAACTTGCTAGCCGACTTGCAGGACCGGCTGAAACTGACCTATGTGTTTGTCGCCCATGACCTAAGCGTGGTGCGGCAGGTGTCGACCCGGATCGCGGTGATGTATCTGGGGTCCATTGTCGAGATTGGCGGAGCGGAGGATATCTTTAGCGCGCCGTCGCATCCCTATACGCTGGCGCTGATCTCTGCCGTGCCAAACGCCCATAACGCAACGGGCACGCGCAAACGGATCATCCTGAAAGGCGACGTGCCAAGCCCGATTGACCCACCGAAGGGGTGCCGGTTTCATCCGCGCTGTCCGATGGTGCAGGACCGTTGCCGGGTCGAGCGGCCCTTGCTGGTTCCCGGTCAGGGCAGCCGTGCAGTGGCGTGCCACTTTCCGCTGAACGTCGGGGCATAGCGTCAGCGCCGGTCAATCCCCATCGGCGGCGTTGAAACCGATGCCGACGTCCAGTTCCGGGGCGAGTTCGCGCAGGGCGGTGTCGCGGACGGCGGTGATGGATTGTTGCAGGATTTCGACCTTGAGCCTGCCACTGGGCGTGGCAACACCGGCGAAGGTCGGATCGTCCAGCTTGTCTGCCAAGGTGATCGCGCGGTCGAACGCGGTCTGGGTCAGCGGCGCGTCGGGCGTCAGGCTTTCGGCCATTGCTTTCAGCGCACGCAATGCGACGCGGATGTTCGTGACGCTGCGGCCAGATGCGCGCGCCTCTGCCCGTTCGGGACGGGGTTGGTCGAACGTGCCCAAGGGCCGCGCCAGCCGTTGATCCAGTTGAAACTCCAGTCCGGCAATCAGCTGGGTGAACAGGGCTTGCCGCACCTCTGGCCGGGTCAGGAAGGTGGTGTTGCCGGGATCGCCTGCGGTCAGCATCGTTTGGGCGTAACCGCCCAGCCAAGCGGCCTGAACCTCGGATGCCATGCGGGCAAGGTCGGTAGCGGTGGCGCGGATCAGAGGGCAGGTGTCGGTGGTCAGCGGCACGGTCGGATAAAGCAGCCGTTCCAGCCCGGACAGACCCCGCGCCGCAACCGATTGTTCGGCAAAGTTTTCGGGTGTCAAGGCAGCCGGATCGCCCGTAAGCAACTCGCGCTGCGCCTTGGCACCCTGACCTTTAGGGTCGGGCCAGAATTCGATTGCCAGACTGTCGCCGTTCGCAATCGGACCAAACTGGATGTGCTGGATCGCCACCCAGGCATCGAAGGCGGCATTGAAGGGGGCTTTCAGGCCAGCCGGATCGCAGCTTTTGTCGGCGGCCTCGGCCAGCGCCTTTGTGGCAGCGGCAAAGGCAGCATAGCCCGGCAGGATGTGGGTGTTCACGGTTTCGGGGAAGTCGGCCAAGGCGGGCGTGGCCAAGGCGAGGGTCAGGGTCAGGGTCAGGCTGCGGAGCATGTCAAAGGCTTCCCAGAAAGGCGATGAGTGCATCGCGGTCGGCGGTGTTCATTTGCGTGACGCGGTCACGCGCCGCCTGCGCCTCACCGCCATGCCAAAAGATAGCTTCCAGAAGGCTTCTGGCACGGCCATCATGCAGAAATTCGGTATGGCCGGACACCTGTTTCGTCAGGCCAAGGCCCCACAGCGGTGCAGTTTTCCATTCGGTGCCGCTGGCGCGCGCCTCTGGCCGATTGTCGGCAAGGCCCGGACCCATGTCGTGCAGCAAAAGGTCAGTGTAAGGCCAAATCAGTTGGAAGCTTTGTTCGGGCTGATCCTTCAGCCGGTTAGTGACGAATTTGGGGGTGTGGCAGGATTGGCAGCCGGTGTCATAGAACAGGTTCTTGCCATGCAGAATGGTCGGATCGGCGATGTCCCGGCGCTCTGGCACAGCAAGATTTTTGGCGTAAAATGTCACGAGATCAAGGCTTTGGCTATCAACCTCCAGCCCATCCCGGATGCCGGGCTCTTGGCCGTCCGGCGCGGTGCGGCAGTCCGCTTCGGCAGCGGTACAATCACCCCACGGGTTGCGGTGCAGGGTGGTCGACAGGCCCATGTCGCCCGAAAATGCCGCCGCCGATTGATCCATGATCGTGGCGGCACCCGCTTTCAGACCGAACCGCCCCAGCATCGCTGCGCCAAATTCGGTACTGATCACGATATTCGCCCGGCCGGAGATGCCATCGCCATCACGGTCGTCGAGGTCTTGGCGGGCAAGGATATCCGCCGCCGGAATAGCCTCCAGTAGACCGAGGCCAATCATTTGCGGGGCGACGCGTGGGCTGAACATGACATCGGCGGCCATCGGACCATAGCCGAGATTGGCGATGGTATAGGTCGGCTGGCGCAGGTTGACGGTGGTACCATCGGCAAGCGTCACCGGAATTTCGTGGTAACTGATGTCCATGCGGCCTTCGGCGGCCTGACCCGCGCTGGCCAGATCCTGCAACTGCCCGCCGTAGGTCGGCTCTGGCAGGGTGGCGAGGTAGCCTTCGATTTCAGAGGGCGCGGAACCACCGGGGACGGACAGGCGTAGAAACATCGACACGCGGCTATCGCCATCTGGCGTATGGCCGCGACCGTCCTTCAGATGGCAATCCTGACAGCCATGCGCGTTGAAGAGCGGGCCAAGACCGTCAGAGGCGCGGGTCGATGCCGGCGCGGGCACCCAGGTTTTGGTGAAAAGACCATTGCCAAGGTTGAAATCGGCCTGCCGGTCAAACGGCATGTTGCCGGAAAACTGCGAGAATGCGTCAAGACCGGGCCGCACGCGTACTGTCGTGCCACCGCCTGGCTTGCCTTCGAATGGTTCAGGTTTGGTGAAATCCGTGACGGGTGTCAGAACTTTGGCAATCCGCGCAACCTCTGCCGGGGTACGCGGAATGACGGAAAGCTGGCGATCATCCAGGCTTTGCGACAGAGCGGTTCCGGCAAGGAAAGGCAGGACCAAAACGGCGCGCAGCATGGCGAGACTCCCTTCGCAGCCGTCAATGTCAGCTTTTCCTGACTGTTTCAATCGGAAACAAAAGCGCACGGCTAACCCTTTGGCGACTATGCCTAACTACTGAAAAATGGCGTTGGGGTTGTCCAGGCTTTCCGACCCTTCGAACGCCACCGCTTGCAGACCCAGCGCCGCGATGGCGCGCTGGACGGATTGGGTTTGCGTCACAAGGGCGTTCACGCCACCCATGATCAGCGCCTCGCCCTCTTTGTTACCAGCGGCGAGCATCTGGTCGTAGGCCATGCCACCCTCTGCCTTGGTCTTGATCGCCCCAAGCGCCGTCACGGTGGCGTCGAGTTCGGATTTCAGCTGCGTGTCAACCTTGGGATCGACCGCCGCGACCAGTTCCGCGATGGACGGACCTGACACGACAGAGCCATCGGCGCGGGTATAGCGGCCCAGATAGACGTTTCTGATGCCGATGCCGTCATTGAAGTAACTGTTGTAGGTGTTGTCGGAAAAGCAGTCATGCTCTTCTTCCGGGTCGTTCAGCATCAATCCCAGTTTCATGCGCTGCCCGGCGAGTTCGCCATAGGACAGGCTGCCCATTCCCGTCAGGATCGCCAGCAACCCGGCCTTCGGATCGGTGGTGACAGCGGCGCGGGCGGCCCCGGTTTCGGACCAGTCACCGACCATTTCGGTCAGGTCGCTGACCAGCAGGGCCGTTGCGGATTTCAGGTATTCCGCACGACGGTCGCAATTGTCGTGAGTGCAGCCATCACCTTGAACATAGTCAGTGTATGGCCGGTTGCCAGCACCCGGCCCGGTGCCGTTAATATCTTGTCCCCACAGCAGGAATTCGATGGCGTGATAGCCGGTCGCCACGTTTGCCTCTTGTCCGTCGGCCTCTTGCAAGGTGCCCGACAGCAGGTCCGGCGTGATGTGGGTGGCGTCGATTTCGGTGCCGGACAGGCTGAACTTCGGCGTGGCGATGACGTTCAGCCGCGACAGGGTGTTGTCTTCCGACGTGCCATAGCTTTCGTCGACATAGTCGATCAGCCCCTCGTCCAGCGGCCATGCGTTCACGCGACCCTCCCAGTCGTCTACCACCGGGTTGCCAAAGCGGTAGGCTTCGGACTGCTGATAGGGCACGCGGGCGGCGATCCATGCAGTGCGGGCGGCTTTCAGACCATCCTCTGACGGGGTGGCAAGGAATGCGTCAATCGTGGTTTGAAGGGTTTTGGCGGTGGACAGGCTGTCGCCATAGGTCGCCTCGGCAATGTCGGCGTAGGTTTTGACGACGCCAGCCGGATCGGCGGCAAAGCTGGGTAATGCGGTCAGGGCCGTGGTGGCGCAAGCTGCCAGCAGAAGGGGTCGCATCGGGATTCCTTTCAGTGTCAGACTTGGCTCATTTGGTAAGGATCAGCTTGCCAGCGCGCGTGATCCGTAATGTGTAGACCTGCCCGTCAAGCTGGATGTGGGCGAGGGATTCTCCAGCCGTCAGAATGCGAGCGTCGTAGGTCGGAAGGTCTTGTTGAACGAGGACGGTTTGCATGTTCATCACGCAGCCCCTCGCAAAATCGCATCATCGCAGGGCGTAACCCGCAGGCGGGTCTGAAGGGTCGTCGCGGGCATTTCGCGCTCCTTGGCAAAACAGTCCGGGCTTCCCGCGCAGGGGTGGCTTGGCGTGACCTATAAGTTGACGGAAAGACTGGGGATTGTAAACCCGATTCTTTCCGTAGGTTATTATGCCGAGGGCCGAGTGCGATTTCTTTGAAGTAATCGGGCCGGATCCTTTGAAGGGTCTGTTGTGGAGTTTTCGAAAACTCCGCCTTACATAACTCCCCCAGCCCAGTCAGCCATTTGCGCCCAAAGCCTGTCATAGCCCTCCCACTCCACGAACGGCGGCGGCGCCCAGTGTGGGCCGCAATCGGAGGTGAAGGCGATGGACCGCCCCTTGCCGTGGGTGCCCGCGACGATCAGAGGATCATTCCCGACACTGGCAATGACCGTGACGCCGGGCTTGGGCGTGACACGGTTGTATCCCAACAGGTCCGGCCAGTCCTGCCCCAACCCGTCCACAATCGGATGCTGTGCCAGTACCTTGGGCGCAGCCCCTTGCGGGCATTCGACGCGGTCGTCGTGGCGCGACAGCGTAACTGGCAGGGCCGCCTCAACGGGACTACCCGCATACTGGCCCTTGGCGTCGATGCCCTGAAACGTCAGATAGCCGCCGACCATGATCAGCCCGCCACCACCCGCCACATAGTCGCGCAGGGCCAGCAGCCGGTTTGGCGTCACCTGCCCACGCACGAACGTGTCAGGATGCAGCAGCAATGTGTTGGCCCCGATGTCAGACAGGATCACGCAGTCATAGGCAGCCAGTGCTGCGGCGGTTTGCGGAAAATCACGGGCGGCGATGTGGGACGGCTGATAGGTGATATCCCAGCCACCGCGCGTCAAAGCCTGCTTCAGCCACGCGCCACCTTCGTTGTATTCGGTGGTGGTGAAACTGTCGAAACCCTTTTGATGGATTGAATGGGTGGTCCAGCTTTCACCGGCAAACAGAACGGAACGTCGGGTCATCAGGGCTACTCCTTGCGGGGCGATTTTTTCGCGGGGATCGCGATTGGCGATGGTTAGAGTGTTGACCTCAACCGCGGCAGGCTTCAAGCCTTGCGTGCCACGCCAAACCCACCGGAGCGTCCGATGACCGCCACGTCAAACGTCACAGCCAGCCGCTTCGGCAAGACCACCTTGTCGATCCTGATCCTGATCAGTTGTGGTCATTTGCTGAATGACATCATGCAGTCACTGCTGTCGTCGCTGTATCCGATTTTCAAGGAAAACTATGCGCTGAACTTTGTGCAGATCGGCCTGTTGACGCTGACGTTTCAGGTCACCGCCTCGTTGCTGCAGCCGTTGGTGGGGATGGCGACCGACCGATGGCCGATGCCGTATTCGCTGCCGGTTGGCATGGCCAGCACGTTTTGCGGGCTGATCCTGCTGGGCAATGCGGCCAGCTATCCGATGCTGCTGGTTGGCGCATCGCTGATCGGCGTCGGATCGTCGGTGTTCCATCCAGAGGCGTCGCGGGTGGCGCGGCTGGCATCGGGCGGCAGGCACGGGCTGGCGCAATCGCTGTTTCAGGTTGGCGGCAATTTTGGTTCCGCCATCGGGCCGTTGTTGGCGGCGTTCATCGTACTGCCATATGGCCAGCACACCGTCGCTTGGCTTTCGATATTGGCGATGATCGGCGTGGTGATCCTGTCGCGCGTCGGCCATTGGTACGCCACGCACAATCGCCAGACCAAGGGTCGTGCAGCCCCGTCACGCGTGTTGCCGTTCGCCCGCAGCAAGGTGGCGCAAACGCTGGTGGTTCTGGTGCTGCTGACGGCGACGAAGAACGTCTACATGGCCAGCATCTCCAGCTATTTCACCTTTTACGTGATCGAGCGGTTCGGGATGGACACGCAGCAGGCGCAGCTGATGCTGTTCCTGTTCCTTGGTGCCGCTGCCGTGGGCACCTTTCTGGGCGGCCCGATTGGCGACAGGTACGGTGCGCGGTTCGTGATCTGGCTATCCATCCTGGGCGTGATCCCGTTCGCACTGCTGCTGCCCTATGCCAACCTGATGTGGACCGGGGTGTTGAGCGTACTGATCGGCCTGATCTTCGCCTCGGCTTTCCCGGCGATCATGGTGTTCGCGCAGCAACTGGTGCCGGGACGGGTCGGGCTGATTGGCGGGCTGTTCTTTGGCTTTGCCTTCGGCACGGGCGGGTTGGGGGCGGCGCTGTTGGGGACGCTGGCCGATAAGAACGGCATCGAATACGTTTACTGGCTGTGTTCGTTCCTGCCGCTGTTGGGGTTGCTGACGATCCTGCTGCCGCGACTGCCGGACCGTCCGCACTAAGGCACTTACACCGCATCCATCTTGGCGCGCAGTGCTGTCAGGTCTGCCGGGGCCATCTTCAGGATATGTTTGTCTTCGGGATAAGCACCGCTTTCCACGTCTGCGACATATTCCTTGAACGCTGCGATCCGTTCTGCCTGCAGGCGGTCATATTCGGCGGCGAAGTTGCGGTAGACTTTGGAGTGGCGCGGCATGTGGCCCC
>JBDSXE010000267.1:0-7540 GCA_039926325.1 Paracoccaceae bacterium
CATTTCGTCAGCGACATGAATTCCGTCGCAGATGATGCCAGCGTAGGCGGTGGAGCTAATACAGGCGCCGGTGACACCCGGGGCGCGGTTGAGCATTGGCGACATGGCGTTGAACAGGTGGGTAAAACAGCTGGCCCCTTCTGCAAGGGCGGCGCGAACCGTTTCAGCGTCAGTGTCGGTGTGGCCAATTGAAACCACAGCGCCCGTGGCTGCCAGGGTTGCGATCTGGCCGGGGGTCACAGCCTCTGGTGCAACGGTGATCAGCACGGCGATTTTGGCGGCACGAAGCCGTTTCACCACGTTGATCGTCCGGTCATCCAGCGGCCTGATGAATCTGGTGGCGTGGGTGCCGCGACGGGCGAGGCTGATGTGCGGACCCTCGATATGCAGGCCGAGGATACCTTGCATCCCCTTGGCGGCAATGGCGGCATCGGCGGCGTGGTCCAGCACCTCTGCGGCATCGGTGATTAGCGTAGGCATGATGCCGACGGTGCCAAAGCGGCGGTGCGCGGCGGCAATGGCAGCCATTCCGGCGGGGGTGGGTGAGGTGTTCAGGAAAACATCACCACCGCCGTTGACTTGCAGGTCGATGAAACCGGGGGTGATGGTGCCGTCGACATTGTGTCGAATGGCCGCTTCGGGAAGATCGGCGACAGGCTGCATGTCTGTGATCTGACAGTCGTGGATCGCCAAAGCCTGACGTTTCAACAAGAGGTGCCCGTCGAAAACCTGATCCGGGCACAGCCATATCGCTTTTGCGTCAGACATGATTGGTCCTTTCGGCATAGGCGGCATAGGCTGCGCCGCGTGCGCCAGTGGTATCGCCGCCCTCTGCCAGTTTGATCAGCGGAGTGCCATAGCCGGGAAGCTGGGTACGTTGCAAGGACGCGGTCAGATCGGTGATCAGGCCAGTGGCACGTGACAGGCCACCGGCAAGGACGATACACTCGGGATCGACGGTCATGCACAGGGTGTGGATCATCTCGGCGGTCAGATCGCACCACACGGCCCACGCAGCAGCAATGTCCGGCGCGCTACGCTGGTCCACAATTTCCTCTGGCGACAGCGTTTTCCCGGTCAGGTGACGCACAATGCGCGCAAGGCCGGGACCAGCAATAAGCGTCTCTGTACAGCCAATTCTGCCACATCCACACGCGATTATGGGAAGGTTGTGCGCGGCCACGATGTTGGCGGCGAGGGCAAAATGGCCGAACTCTCCGCCTAGCCCGGTTGGGCCGGGCAGCAGCTTGCCGTCCACCACAATTCCGCCTGCAAGCCCGGTGCCAAGGTTGATCGCCATCGCGGTTTTATAGCCACGGGCGGCGCCAAACATCGCCTCTGACAACGCCTGAGCGCGGCAATCGTTGACGTATTTCACCGAACGACCCGCGCTGCGGACAATATCGGCAGGAAAAGGGTGGCCCATCGCGGCAAGATTGGCGGTCAGCGCAAGGCCGGTCGTGGGATGGATCAGGCCAGCCGCGGCAATGCCGATGGGTAGGTCGGGCGATTGTGCCTCGACCCAAGCGATCTGTTCGGCCATCGCCTGCACCAGTTCGGGATAAGTTTTCGGCGTGGCAATGCGGTGCGTTTGCAGCCTGTTCCAGCTGAAATCAAAGACTTGCGCCTCTATCTTTGTGCCGCCAAGGTCGATGCCCGCCGCGATCATGTGGTTTGCGTCACTTTGGAAAGCGTTGCCGGGTGGTCGGGGTTTAGCCCCAGCGCCAATGCAGTCTCCAGAACCAGCGGATAACACAGGCACAGCAACAGCGCGGCGGCGGCGGCTGGGGTCAGGTTATGCGCGCCCACGTCAGCGGGTGACAGACGGAACATCGCGGCACCATTGACCCGAAAGCGGGCTTCGGCAGTGTTCAGACTGGCCTGAATATCAGGCTGGCCGGTATCCAGGATCAGGATCAGCAGTGGGTTGGTCGCCAGTTGCAGGGGACCGTGCAGAACCTCTGAGCTTGAATAAGCCTCTGCGTGGATGGCGCAGGTTTCCTTGAGCTTCAGCGCCAGTTCCTGTGCCGCGCCCAAGCCGGTGTCGCGGCCGATGATGTAGACGTGACGGGCGTGGAACAGGGCTGCAGCGATGCTATTGGCGTGAGGATGAGCGACCCCTGCAAGCGCGGCGATGGTTTGGCCAGCGGTCGCCGCCTGGCTTGCGTAGCCGGGATGGAGTTGTGAAAGCAGGGCCATTCCGGCGGCGATAGAGCCGATTACTGTCTTGGTGGCGGGCACCGCAAGTTCTGGGCCTGCACCGATGGGCAGTGTCAGATGCGCCGTAGCCTCGACCGCAGAGTCGGCTTGGTTGATCAGGCCGATCACGATGCTGCCGTTTGCTTGGGCGCCATTGGCAGAGCGCACCAGATCTTCGCTGGCACCGGATTGCGAGACGACGATGGAAATTGAACCGCTGAGATCAACGCCGTTGCCGACCGAAAAGATCGACGGCGGCAGGCTGGTCATTGGAAGGCCAAGTTCGCGCATGAATTCATAGGACAGGATATTGGCTGCAGCGTCGGAAGAGCCGCGCGCGATCGTATAGAAAGCGCGCGCCTGATTGGGGTTCAGCGCGGCCAACGTGGCACGAGCCTCGGGCGAAACTGCGTTGGCGATCGTCCGGGCAAAGACACCCGGAGCCTCGGCAATTTCGGCCCGCATATGTCTGCCGCGTTCGGTCATTTCCGCAATCCGTAGCTGTCAAGTTTGGCCCATGTGTCGGTCAGATCGACGACTTGACCTGAATTGCGGGCCAGATCGACGGCGATTGCGGCAATGCCAGCCTCCATCGCGTCAAGAATAGTGACTGGAAGGCTGTTGGACTGACCGCGCAGGTATTTGGCGATGTCGGCGCACATCATTTCGTCCGCGCCGTAGTGGGCACCCTTTAGCGTGGTGTCGTCGCTGTAGTTGTGATCGGCAAGTCGGGCGCCATCACGACCGGTGATTTTGAGGTAGCCGCGCACGAAATCACCCTCGGCCATGCCATGCGTGCCCATGACGCAAAAGCGGCGGTGTTCGTCGGGGGTGTTCAGGTTGGTGTGAAAGGCAAGGCTGGCCCCGGTTTCGTATTGCAGGATCGCTGTCTGGTAGTCGATGATATCGCCATCGGAATGGAATGGGTCATCGACCGAATTCCACACCGATTTCTTGACGTGGAAAATCTCGGCTTCGGCGTTGGACGCCGGAGCGTTGACCGGGACAAAGGATTTGCGGCCGCCGAAACTGGCCACACGCACGGGTCGCGAGCCGGTGACCATGTTGTAGATATCAATGTCATGGCAGCATTTCTCCAACAGGAAGCCGCCCGACAGATCAACCATCCGCCGCCAGTCGCGCATGAAGAACGCGCCGTGGTAGGGGGCGATATGTTCATTCGCCTCTAGTGAGACTATTTGGCCCAATTGACCCGCTTTTAGTGCGACACGCAGGTCAACCATGTGCTGCGAATAGCGCAGGACCAGACCGACCATGCAGCGGTTGACGCCGCCATGTTTTGCCAGCAGTCGGGCAAGTTCGAGGGTTTCTTCGATGCTGACCACGACCGGCTTTTCGGTGAAAACCTGAACGCCGGCCTCGAGCCCCAAACGGATGTGATCAAGGTGGAACAGGTTGGGCGAAAACACGCAGTAAAGATCGGGCTTCGCCTCGGCCAGCATCGCCTCGACACTGTCGTAACGCGGGGTATCCAGACCGATCATGTCCAGAAATGTCGGTTGTGGGTCGTAGTAGCCGACGATCTCTACCTCTGGCATGGCTGATTTCAAAGTGGACAAGACGTGACCGGCCCGTAGGCCGATGCCTGCTGTGACGACGCGCATATTAGGCTCCTTCAGGCGGCCAAGGCGGGGGCCATGCGACGACGCATGACCATCCCGGTGGCATCAAAGACGTGACAATCGGCGGGGTTTACGGTCAGGCCCACGGTCTGACCCTCTGCCACGGCGGCATCGCCGGGCAAAACGGCGCAGAACCGCTGGCCGTTTGGCAAAGCGCCATAGGTGATCGAAACGCCACCCAAACGTTCAAGAACGCGGACTTTGAGCGCCAATCCCTCGCCCAAAGCGGCGTTTTCGGGGCGCATCCCCACCTCCACCCGGTCGCCTTTGCGGGCGCTTCCGGGATCGACGGGCAGAACCATCGTGCCGCCGCCGTCCAGCAAAACCGCCAGCCCGTTCGCGTCGGCACCTTGAACGGTGCCCGGGACGAGGTTCATGTTCGGCTGACCGATGAAGGTGGCGACAAAGCGGGTGGCGGGGTGGTGATACAGCTCCATCGGTGTGCCGAACTGTTCGACACGACCGGCATTCAGAACGACGATCCGATGCGCCATCGTCATCGCTTCGATTTGGTCATGCGTCACATAAACCATCGTGGCATCCAGATCGCGGTGCAATTGGCTTAGTTCGACCCGCATATCGCCACGCAATGCAGCGTCGAGGTTGGACAACGGTTCGTCGAACAGGAAAACTTTCGGATTGCGGACGATGCTGCGACCAATGGCAACGCGTTGGCGCTGGCCTCCCGAAAGCTGGCCGGGTTTCAGGTGCAGCTTTTCGGTCAGTTGCAGGATTTCAGCAGCTTTGGCGACCCGGGATTGCAGTTCGGGCGCGGGCATTTTCTGCACCCGTAGTGGGAAGGCGATGTTTTCGAAAACCGTCAGATGCGGGTAAAGCGCATAGCTTTGGAACACCATCGAGATGCCGCGATCTACCGGAGCCAGGGAGGAGACGTCGCTGCCATCGATGATGATGCGACCGGAGGTGGCCAGTTCCAGACCAGCGACGATCCGCAACAAGGTAGATTTTCCGCACCCAGAGGGGCCAACGAATACCACGAATTCCTTGTCACGGATCGCAAGGTTGATCCCGTGCAAGACATGCGCCGAGCCGAATGATTTGCCGATGTTTTGTAGGTCGAGCGTTGCCATCAATATCCCCGAAAGCGCATCAGAAAAGTATGGGCGACGCGTAAGCCGCCCATACAGAGCCTTATTTTACTTCGGCCAGATCGGCAGAGGCTTGCTTGACCAGATCGTCGATCGAGCCGCCTTCACCAAGCATCACGCCTTGGATCATCGTGGTGAACACGCCTTGCAACGATTTGAAGTCTGTAACCAGCGGCTCCGGCCCGCCAGTCGAAATGCCATCGACGAAGATTTTCCAGAACGGATCAGCGACGTAGAACGGCTTTTCAACACCGATCTTGTCGTACTGGAAGATTGGCGTCAGCCCCCAGGTTTTATCCAGGTCATACTGTGCGTCGCCTGAGGTAAGGGCGGCGGCAAACTTTTGCGCCGCAGCTTCGACTGCGGGGTCTTTTTGTTTGAACACGACAATCGAGTCGGTGATCAGGATCGTGCCGGATTTGCCTGACGGACCGTGCGGAACTGGTACGATCAGCTGGTTGATTTCCGCCTTGTGTTGACCTTTGGCCCACGGGCCGTTCACGTACATGCCAAGTTTGCCGTCGTTGAACAGATCCTTCATCTGGTCACGTTCCCAGGCAGTCGGACCCTCTTCGGCGTAGGGCAGGATGTCTTTGTACATCTGCAAGGTTTCGCGGGTCTGCGGGCTGTCGAGCGTAATCGCTCCGGTCGACGCATCGATCACTGTGCCGCCATCGGAGTACAGGAAGTCGAGGAACATGTGCATCGTATTGTCGAAGTCTTTGCCAGCGATGCCAATGCCCGCAACATTGTCTTTTTCCTTGATCGCCTTGGCCATTGCGATCATGTCAGCCCAGGTTTCGGGCGCTTTGCATTCGATACCGGCCGCCTTTACCAGATCGCAGTTGATATATAGCGCCTTGGTCGAAAACGCGTGCGGGAAGCCCCAGTATTTGCCACCCGAAGACACGGTTTTCAGAACACCCGGTTGATACTTGTCAACCATGTCCGGTGCAATTTCCGCCGGAACGATCAGCCCTTTAGACGACAGTTGCAGCAGGGTGCGCGAGCCCATGTAGGCGACCGAAACCGGATTTCCGGCGGCGGCGAGGGTCATCGATTTATCCTGGCAGGTGCCCCAAGGCACGACTTCCATGTTGATTTTGACGCCTGGATTATCGACCTGAAATTTGTCGATGACCACTTGGTCGGCCGGGCGCAGGTCGCCACACATGATGAACGACAGATCCTGCGCGCTGGCCGTGATGGCAGAGCCGCCCAGCAGGGCTGCCGCGACCATCAGGGTTTTTATATGCTTCATTGATAGACTCCCTTGGTTGGTTTTCGTTACTTGGGTCACTCTTTGATCGCGCCGGCAGTCAGGCCGGCCACAAGATATTTTTGCAGGAAAAGGAACACGACCATGACGGGCAGGATGCCGGTGAGGGCGGCTGCCATCATCTGATTCCATTCGACCGAGGAATAGCCGATGAACTGGTTCAGCCCCGCAGGCAGCGGCTGCAATTCGGGGATCTGGTTGAAGGTGATCGCAAACAGATATTGCTGGGCGTAGGCGCCGATGAACACCGACACGCCGACCACGATCAGGCCAGGAACGGCAAGTGGCAAGACAACCCGGCGCAGGGTGTACAGGCGACTGGCCCCATCAACAAACGCTGCCTCTTCCAGTTCGCGGGGAATTTTCTCCAGATAGCCGCGTAACAGCCAGATGCCCGTCGGGATCAGAAACGCCACGCCGGGAATGATCATCGCCCAGTAGGTGTTCAGCAAGTTCAGCGTCCGCATGATCCGGTAAAGCGGAATCAGCAGAACCGCGCCAGTGAACATATTCACCGCCAGAAAAGTGCCCAGCGACAGAGATTTGAACGGAAAGTCCAAGCGCGCATAGGCGTAGGCCGCTGGGATCACGAAAATCATGGTGATCACCGTAACCATCGAGGCGATATAGATGGAGTTCCAGATGTAGCGGCCCAGAAGCGGGACTTTGACCCACATTTTCGAATACGCCTCAAACGAAAACTCGTTGTTCCACAGTTCGTATGGTGCGTGGAACAAGTGGGTCATTGAGGAAAGGCTTGTGCGGAACATCTCTGCAAACGGCAGCAGGATGAACGTCATGAACAGCGCGATGGCGGCGTAGATCCCGATCTTTTGCAGCAGGGTATAGCGATCCATCAACATGTCACTTGACCCCGTAATATTTGTTCACGCGGTTCAGCACCTTCAGGTACAGCAGCGAAAACGCCCCAAGGATGACTACGATCGCCACGGCACGCGCCGACCCTTCGCCAAATTTGAAATTGCCGATGGCCGTTTTGTAGGTGTCGACGATCATCGTGGTGGTACCGCCGCGCGGGCCGCCCTGAGTAAGAATCCAGATTATGTCAAAGCTGTTGAACGTCCAGATGGCCGAAAGCAGCGCCATTGAGACGATCACTGGCATGATCTGCGGGATCGTGATGCGGCGGAACCGATACCAGCGCCCAGCACCATCGACCCAGGCTGCTTCGTACAGATCGCGACTGACGCCCTGCATTGCGGCAAGGAAGAACAGGCTGACCATCGGCGTGCCAACCCAAACATCGGTGACGATGGCGGAATAGAAGGCAGAGTTGCGATAGGCAAGAA
>JBDSXE010000268.1:0-2634 GCA_039926325.1 Paracoccaceae bacterium
AGGATCACCGGCAAACCCTGCGCCTGCAACGCATCCAGCCGCCCGGTCAGATCCGCCGCCGCAATCGCCGCGTTGTCCAGATAGACCACCAGCGGATGCAGCGAAGCCTCCTGCCCGTCCTGCCCCAGCACCTTTACTGCCGCCTCGGCACGAGAGCGGACGATTTCCACTCCCAGCTTGTATGGCCCGATATCCAGCTTTTCGATCCGCACAAACGCCCGCATCGCCTGTGGTTCAGCAAGGATACGCTCTGCCACCCGCTCGGCCAGGGTTTCCAGCAGGTTCAACCGCTGCGCCGCCAGTTCCGCCGTAATCGCCTCGGTAATGCGGTCATAGGACAGGATACGGTCCACATCGTCGTCCAGGGGCTGCAGCACGGGCCGCACCTCAACCACGACATTGAACATCACGCGCTGTGTATGGCCGCGTTCCTTCTGAAATGCCCCGATTTCCACCTCGACCACATGGTCGCGCAAAGAAATCCGGTCGCGCGGGTCTGCCGAGGCAGAGGCTGCGGCGCGCTCTTCGGGATGGGCGAAGGCAAGGCGAATATCGCTGGTCATGAGGCTGCTCGCAGGGGCAATAAGCACAAGATAAGCGTTGCCGTCGCGTTTGCCATGCCCGAAGCCGACGATTGTTGCAAGGCCAGCGACGGCCTATTGGGTGCGGACGGTGGGGCCGCGGAAAAACAGGTGGTCCCCAATCGCCGCGGTCTGCACGACATCACCCCAGTCAGGGCGAACGTGCCGTGTGTGGAAATAGGTCGCACCTTGCGTCAACGACCGTGTCGCACCGTCCAGCATGACCCGCGCGATCCGGCCCGCCCGGTCAGCGGCACCTGGTTCGTGCATTACATCGCGCACACCGTCGCACACATAGGAAAACGCGCATGCACCGCCGCCGCTGGCATGAACCACATTGCAAACCGATTTCGGATAGTCCGGGCTGTCGACGCGGTTCAGGATCACCTCAGCCACCGCAAACTCGCCCATCATGGACTCGCCGCGCGCCTCAAAGTACAGCGCCTTCCGCAGGCAGTCCCATTGCTCGTCACCCGCAGGCACCGGCAGCGACGCCAGAAATTCGTCGGTGTACTGGACCGCGCCCGGATCGCCCGCCCGCTTTTTCACTGGTGCTTGCGGCCCGATGGCCAGCGCCGTCAGCTCAGCTTGCGGCAGGGCGTTCACCGCGTCGTGCTCCGCCTCGAACAGCGAGGCAATTTGGCTACCCATCAACACGGATGGATCGTTGGACTGGCTCACCGTCACATCGGCGAAGGCCGCTCCGTTCAGGACGATCAGCGCCGCAGCGGCGATGGTCCGGCATAGATGCAAGCGCATGTCTTAGTGTTCCCGGTCTGTTTCCCCATGCAGCCGGGTAGCTATTTGGCAGCTTCACCCGGCAACAAGGACCGGGCAGTAGACAAGCGATTTCCACCCGTCTACCTGTGTGGCGGATATACAACGCTTTTTCGTTATTTCTGCGCGGAATTCCGCTGAAAATCTTGATGTGGCACATTAGAGTACATCTGCAACATCATGATATCGCAGTAGATTTCGTAGATACGACCCGATCAGCCAATGCCAGGTGCGCGGCAGCCAGCCGTGCCAAAGGCACCCGGTAGGGCGAGCAAGAAACGTAATCAAACCCGGCACGGCGACAGAAATCTATCGATTCGGGGTTCCCGCCATGTTCGCCGCAAATCGACAGAACAAGGTCGGGGCGGGTGTGCCGCCCCCGCTCTGCACCGATCAAAAGCAGCTCTCCGACGCCATCCACATCCAAGGTGTGAAACGGATCTTCCGGGAAAACGCCCTGTTGGACATAGGTGTTCATGAACCGTCCAGCGTCGTCGCGTGACAATCCGTAAGTCATCTGCGTCAGGTCATTCGTGCCAAACGACAGGAAGTCGGCGTGCTGCGCGATCTCTCCTGCCCGCAGCGCCGCGCGCGGTGTTTCCACCATGACGCCCAGTTTGTACTGAAAGTTGACCCCCGACTTTGACCGCACCGTCGCCGCCACCGCGTCGATGTTGGTCTTGACCAGCTCAACCTCCCGCCGTGCTGACACCAGCGGGATCATGATTTCCGGCACCACCGTTTCACCAGCCCGCCCCATCTCGACCACCGCTTCAAAGATCGCGCGGGCCTGCATGTCGTAAATCTCGGGCAGGACCACACCCAGCCGCACGCCGCGCATCCCCAGCATCGGGTTGGCTTCCGAAAGTGCCTCGGCCCGCCGGATCACCTCGCTCAACGGTCTGTCCAACGCCTCCGCCAGTTCGCGCAAGCCTTCCCGGCTTTGCGGCAGAAACTCGTGCAACGGCGGATCGAACAGCCGGATGCAGACTGGCAAACCCTGCATGATACTGAACAACTGCACAAAGTCGGCGCGCTGCATCGGCAGCAACCGCACCAGCGCCGCCGCCCGATCCTTGGATGTGTTGGCGAAGATCATCTCGCGCATCACGACCAGCCGGTCCTCGTCGAAAAACATATGCTCCGTCCGACACAGCCCGATCCCCTGCGCCTCGAACTGCCGGGCGGTCGCCGCATCTGCCGGGGTATCGGCATTGGCGCGAATGCCGATATCGCGCACCGCGTCCGCCCAACCCAGCAGCTTGCGGAACGCATC
>JBDSXE010000269.1:0-3581 GCA_039926325.1 Paracoccaceae bacterium
TACCCCAGACATAATCCTGTTAGCGGGAAAAGCGACCCCGAAATCAGCCCTTGGCGATCAGCCAGTCCAAGGTACGGGTTGGCAGCAGCCGGCGCAGAGCGCCCATGAGGTACGTAGGCGTGGTGACATAGTAGCGCGGCTTGGGGCGCCGCGATTCGAGTGCGCGGATCAGCGCCTTGGTTACGGCAGACGCGGGCAGTTCAAACTGGTCGGGGCCACGGCTTTCGTACAGGCGGTGCCGTAGGGTGGCGTATTCGTCCCGGCGGGCAGAGTTTTGCCAGTCGATCCAGCGTTCAAAATGGGGGATCGCGTTGGCGCGGATTTTAGAGGTGATCGGGCCGGGTTCGATCAAGATGACCTCGATGCCAGTGCCGCGCATTTCGATCCGGAGAACATCCGTCAAACCCTCCATCGCGAATTTGGTGGCGACATAGGCACCGCGCCATTTCGCGCCGACAAGCCCGAGGATGGAGGAGCAGTTGACGATCCGGCCAGCGCCCTGCGCCCGCATCAGCGGGATCAACTGGCGGGTCAGGTCGTGATAGCCGAAAAGATTGACCTCGAATATCGCACGCAGCGCATCGCGGGGCAGGTCTTCGACGGCGCCGGGGCAGGCGAAAGCGCCGTTGTTGAACAGGGCATCAAGGCGGGAAGTGCGGGCTTTGACCTCTGCCACGGCGGCAGTAATGCTGGCCTCATCCGCGTAGTCGAGGGCGAAGCTTTCCAGCCCCTCGGCGCGCAGGCGTTCGCAATCGGCTTCTTGGCGGCACGTCGCAAAGACCTGCCAACCGCGCGATTTAAGGCCATGTGCAGCGTCATAGCCAATGCCGGATGAACAGCCGGTGATCAGGATAGTCTTGTGCATGAAGTTGCCTTGCTGCTGCGCCGGTCGAAACCGTCTAGCAGAAGTCACGCGGCGGCCAACCCTATTCGGCGGCAGTCAGAAGCCGGGTGGCGACGTAACCTTCAACGCCATCACCTTCCAGCCGCACCTTGGACCAGCCTTGCGTGGGTTGGGTGTCGTCGACCACCAGCACTTGTTCACCACCCGTCAAACTGTCCAGAACGGGGAAATCGGTGCCGGCGCCTTGCCGGACGTTGGCACCCGATGCCGCAACCGAGAAAAGCTCGCCGCCGGGAATTTCAGGTTCTGGAAGGGCAATGAGTGCTGGCGCGGGCGGCGGGATCGTGGCGGCAGCGGCGGTTAACACGGCAGCCTCGATCGGTTTCATCACGGGCTGTGCCGGAATGAACACCGCCTTGACCTCGACCGGTTCAGCGACGGGTTCCGCAGGTTTGGCAGCCGCTTCTGCTGCTTGTTTGTCGGCCAACTGCAGTCCGTAGCGTTTTTGACCGTGGTCTTCGCCGAGGGTCATCAATGTTGCATATAGTCCAATGAAAAGCAGTCCGAACAATCGAATCATGACACACCTGAAAATCACTAACTCTATTCTGAATTTAGCGTGTTTCGTTGTGAAACAAGGGGCAGAAGCCGGGAAATTTTCTGACCTTTCGCGCGTTGTTTTTCCCGCTGGACCGGAAGGCAGCGCCGAATTACACGACATCCATGTCCGATATTCCCGACGAACCCAAGATAGAGCCTGTGACCCTGTCCGAGCCGCTGGCCCGCGCGATTGGCGAGCGGTATCTGACCTATGCCTTGTCCACCATCATGCACCGCGCTTTGCCCGATGCGCGGGACGGGTTGAAGCCGGTTCACCGCCGGATTTTGTTCGCGATGAGCAGGCTAAGGCTGACATCCACCGGAGGGTTCCTGAAGTCGGCCAAGATCGCGGGCGATACGATGGGCGACTTTCACCCGCACGGCGATGCGTCGATCTATGACGCGATGGCGCGGTTGGCGCAGGATTTCAATGTGCGCTATCCGTTGGTCGACGGTCAGGGCAATTTTGGCAACATCGACGGCGATAACCCGGCAGCACCGCGCTATACCGAAGCGCGGATGAGCTTGGTTGCCGAGGCGTTGTTGCAGGGGCTGGACGAGGACGCGGTCGATTTCCGCGACAATTACGACGGGCGGCTGCGGGAGCCGGTCGTATTGCCAGCGGCCTTTCCGAACCTGCTGGCGAATGGGTCGTCTGGCATTGCGGTTGGGATGGCGACGAACATTCCGCCGCACAATCTGGATGAGGTGACTCTGGGCTGTCATGCGCTGCTGAACGATCCAGATCTGGCGGATGATGCGCTGGCCACGATCATTCCGGGGCCGGATTTTCCAACGGGCGGCGTAATTGTCGAGCCGAGGGACGCGATTTTGGCGGCCTATCGTACGGGGCGTGGGGCGTTTCGGACGCGGGCGAAATGGGTGATCGAGGATCTGGGGCGGGGGATGTGGCAGATCGTTGTCACGGAAATCCCGTATCAGGTGCAGAAATCCAGACTGATCGAGCGGTTGGCGGAGCTGATCCAGGTCAAGAAAGTGCCGCTATTGGCCGATGTGCGGGACGAAAGCGCCGAGGATGTGCGGATCGTGCTAGAGCCGCGGTCGCGAACGGTAGAGCCGGAGATGCTGATGGGGGCGCTGTTCAAGAACAGCGATCTGGAAAGCCGGTTCAGCCTTAACATGAACGTACTGATCGACGGGCGGGTGCCGAAGGTCTGTTCGTTGAAAGAGGTGTTGCAAGCGTTTCTGGATCACCGCCGAGATGTGCTGAAACGCCGGTCAGAGCACCGGATTGAGAAGATCGACCACCGCTTGGAGATTCTGGAAGGGTTCCTGATCACCTTTCTGAACCTCGACCGGGTGATCGACATCATCCGCTATGATGACGACCCAAAGCGGTCGTTGATGGCCGAGGATTGGGGCCGTACCCACAAGCGGGCGATGACCGAGAAGGACTATGTGCCGCCGCCGCCGGGTGAGGGTGAACTGACGGACATGCAGGCTGAGGCGATCCTGAACATGCGGCTGCGGAGTTTGCGGCGGCTGGAGGAGCTGGAGCTGGTAGCCGAGAAGGACGCTTTGATGAAGGAGCGGGCCGGGTTGGCGGATTTGCTGGACAGCGACCGGTTGCAATGGAAGCGGATCGGAACGGAGCTGGAGGCGGTTCGCAAGCAGTTCGGCAAGGATACCGTTCTGGGCAAACGCCGCACCTCGTTTGCAGAGGCGGGCGATGTCGAGGACGTCAGTTTCGAGGCGATGATCGAGCGCGAGCCGATTACTGTGATTTGCAGCCAGATGGGGTGGATCAGGGCGCTGAAGGGGCATGTCGATCTGGCGGGCGAACAGAAGTTCAAGGATGGTGACGTGGCGCGGTTCGCGTTCCACGCCGAGACGACTGACAAGATATTGCTGATCGGCGCGAACGGGCGGTTTTATACTCTGCTGGGCGTCAGCTTGCCAGGTGGGCGCGGGATGGGAGAGCCGGTTCGCCTGATGGTGGACTTGCCGAATGATGCGGGGATTGTTGATCTGAAGATCTGGCGCGGCGGTGAAAAGCTGCTGGTCGCCTCGACTGCTGGCGACGGATTTGTGGTCGGGTCGGACGAGGTTCTGGCGCAAACGCGGGCTGGCAAGCAGGTCATGACCTTGGGTGACGGCGTGAAGTTGGCGCTGTGCC
>JBDSXE010000270.1:0-3761 GCA_039926325.1 Paracoccaceae bacterium
GATCAGAAGGATGCCGTATTTGTCGACGATCCGCTGGATCTCCGGCCAGTACGTCGTTGGCGGAATAATCACCCCGCCCGCCCCCTGCACCGGCTCGCCAATAAACGCCGCGACGTTCTCGACCCCCAGGTTCAGGATCTTCGCCTCCAGCTCCTGCGCCCGCAGCAGCCCGAAAGCTTCCGGAGTCATATCGCCGCCCTGCGCCCACCAGTTCGGCTCGCCGATATGGACGATCCCCGCCAGCTTGCCGCCATGGGCGTGAATGGAACTCATGCCGCCCAAAGACCCGCCCCCGATTGTGGAGCCGTGATAGCCGTTGTGCCGGGCAATGATGATCTTCTTTTCCGACTGCCCCTTGATGTCCCAATACCGCCGCACCAAGCGGATATTGGTATCATTGGCCTCTGACCCTGACCCGGCGAAGAACACATGGTTCAAATCACCCGGTGCCAGTTCGGCAATCTTGGCCGCCAGCGCAATCGCCGGCACATGCGAGGTCATGAAGAACGTGTTGTAATAGGCCAGCTCGTCCATCTGCCGCTTGGCCACGTCACCCAGTTCGGTGCGGCCATAACCGATGTTCACGCACCACAAGCCCGCCATCGCATCCAGAATACGGTGACCCTCGGTATCCGTCAGCCAGACCCCCTTGCCCGCCTTCATGATCCGGGCACCGCGCTTGGCAAGGGCCGCATTCTCGGTAAACGGATGCATATGGTGGGCCGCGTCGAGCGCCTGCAATTCGGCGGTCGGCATGTGGTTGGTGATCTTGTTCATGGCTTGGCCTTCGCTAAAAAGGTGGCACGTCCGATTCCCGACCAGACGCCTCGCCACAATAATATGATCAAATTCACCAGCCTTCAAGGAATTTGATCAAATTTCTCCGCGTGCCAAAGCCAGCTTTACCTGTTCGACGCCCTGCGCGATGTCGCGTTCCATCGCACGCGCCAAACCGGCCGCATCGCCAGCCCTCATCGCCGCCAATGCTTCTTCATGCCGATCCGGCAGACCCGAGGCTGCCATGTGCGCGCACACTACCCGCAAGGATGGCCCGAACCGCAGCCACAGCGACCGCGCCATATCGACCAGAACTGTTGCCCCCGACGCATCATACAGCGCGAAGTGAAAGGCGTGGTTGCGTTCCAGATAGTCCGAAACCGCCCCCGCCTGAATCGCGGCATCGACTTGCGCGTCGATCGCCTCAAGCCGGTCGATCATCGCCGTGGTCAGTGCCCCAGCCGCCATTTCGGCCAGCTTTGGCTCGATCGTCAGGCGCGCAAACGCGACCTGCTCCAGCAGCGTTGGCGTCAGCCGCGGCACCGTCACACGGCGGTTGCCCTGCGGCAACAAAGCGCCTTCTGCCGTCAAGCGCCGGATCGCCTCTCGCACCGGGGTCATGCCGACGCCCAGATCGTTGATCAGGCCCTGAATTGTCACCGGCTGACCGGGCTGCAAAACCCCGAACAGGATCATGTCGCGCAAACGCGTGTAGGTGACCTCATGGGTCGGAACTTTGCGGGTATCGTTCATTGGCGGTCCTGTTTGATCAAACAGGTCTTAGCCGGATTTCCGATGCAATCAAGCCGATTGCATCGGCACATGACAAACTGTCCCTCAGCGCAACAAAGCCCGCGCCTCGACTGGTCCCAAAGCGGCAGGCCGCGTGCAGGTCGTGGTCAGCGTCACGAACTGCCCGCTCTCGCCTGACTTCAGGCAGGCCGTCATGACATCAACCCCATGCAAGGTCCGCTCCAACGAGCAGCGGTGATCGCGCCCTTCCATCATCGCCGCCGCCATATCGGCCAGCCCTGCTGTACGATAATTGGCCAACGCGCCGTGTTTTGGGTGGTCCTGATTGGGCACGCCGAACGGATGATCCCAAGCCGACACCGCCGAAATCACACCGTCACGCCCCGCCACCTCTACTGTGCCGCCGAAAAAGTTCGGGTCGGGGACATACAGCGTACCTTCGGTGCCATAAAACTCGAAATGTGACCGCCGGTGGCTCCACACATCCCAAGATGTCACCAGATCAATCGCCGCCCCGCTGTGAAACTCCAGCAGCGCCCGAATGTTCGTCGGCGTTTTGACCGCAATCTCCTCCCCGGCCCGCGCGCCAGACCCGATGGTCCGCGTTGGCGTGGCCGAAGTCGCCAATGCACCCACCCGCTTGACCGGCCCCAGCAGGTTGATCAGGTTCGCCACATAATACGGCCCAAGGTCCAGCATCGGCCCGGCACCGGGCAGGAAAAAGAACTCCGGGCTTGGATGCCACCCTTCCGGCCCGTGGTTCTGCACGGCGGCTGTCCCTGCCGTCACAGTGCCGATCTTGCCCTCGTCCAGTAAAGCCCGCGCCTGTTGATGCGAGCCGCCCAGGAACGTGTCCGGCGCGCAACCCATTGACAGGCCCTTGGATTTTGCCAGATCGCGCAGTGTCGTCCCCTGCTCCAGCGTCAGAACCAGCGGCTTTTCGGAATAGGCGTGTTTGCTCGCCTCCAGTATCCGCTTGGTGATCGGATAATGCGCGTCGGGGATCGTCAGGTTGATGATGATATCAAGGTCGTTGTTCGCCAGCAGATCGTCCACCGACTGCGCCTTGACGCCAAACTCTGCCGCCCGCGCCGTGGCCGCTGCCATGTTCATGTCCGCGACCGCCCGCACTTCCAGTCGTTTGAACAACGGAGCCAGCCGCAGATAAGCTGCCGAGATATTGCCGCATCCGATGATGCCGATGCCTAGATTTGCCATGATGCCCTCAGAGATTCTTGCCAGATGCCAAAGAGCGGGTGGCAAAGCGCCGGTCGTCGGCGGGATTGTCATGCTCCATCACATAATACTGCGTACCAGCGGCTTTCAGCGCCGCCATGATGCCTTTCCAGTCCACCGTACCATGCCCGACATCGGCCCAACCATCTTCATGTAGATTCTCACCTTTTGCCGCTATGTCTTTGACGTGGGCTGCAGAAATGCGTTTGCCGAATTTCGCGATCCACGCCAGCGGATCAGTGCCACTGCGAACGGCCCAAGCCACGTCCATCTCCCATTCCAAATCAGGCCCGCCCTCCAGTATCTGGTACATCGGCACCGTGCCGTCGGCACAACCGGCGAATTCGAAGTCGTGGTTGTGCCAGCCGAAGCCTAGACCGGCAGCTTTCAGCGGCACACCCGCTTTTTGCAACCGCGCCCCAAATGCCTTCCAGCCCGCGCCATCCTTTGGGCGGTCGGCAGGCATCAGATGCGGGCAATAGACCTTTTTCATCCCGACCGCCTTGGCGACCTTGATCACAAAATCAGGCTGCGCCTCGATCATTGGCAGGCCGAAATGGCCGGTGGACATTGCCAGCCCATTCGCCTTCAGTCCGTCCGCCAGCTTGGTCAGGGTGGCGTCGTCAGAATACAACCCGCCAAAGCCTTCGGTATCCTTATACCCAACTTCGGCCAGCATTTTCAGCGTGGCGGATAGGGGCGGGTAGTTGCGGGAAGAGTAGAGTTGATAGCTGAACATCGGTCGTTCCTTTTGTCAAAGCGGCCCGTAGGTCGCGGAATGCAGATCACGCAAGGTGAACTTTGGGTCGACCCCGGCAGTCGCTGGGGTGAAGGTGATTATTGCTGGAAAGCCGGGAAACAAGGCATTGGCATTGCTGGAGAATCGGCCGGGCTGGTTCGCCTCGACCGCCACGAACAACGCGAGTTTCTCGGTCGTAATCGTAATCTCGTAGCCCGCTTCAACGCGGCTAACCTCATGCGTCAGCCGGGGTGGT
>JBDSXE010000271.1:0-7461 GCA_039926325.1 Paracoccaceae bacterium
AATTGGGCGTTGTCGAGATCGGCGTCTTCGATGGCGATGGTGATGATGTGGTTGTCCAACGGGAAGCGGCGCACGTCGAAATCGTGGAAAATCGTCGCCTGGACTCGCACGGTGGCGTAGTTGATGCCGCCGTCATCCTCTATCTGGCTGTCGGAGCGCGAGGTGATGACGCCGTTTGCCAGCTCGAACGTCTGGTCGGGGCGAATTTCGCTGCCGTGCCAGCGGAACCACACCCACATGTCGACATCGAACGAACCGTCACGGGGCGACACATTGCTGAGGCGGAGGACGTAGGCACCGGCGGCGACATCGGTGTGCGAGGCCACGATGGGGGTGGCGTCGGCCACGATGCCGGTTGTCGGAGTGGTAGTGATGGCGGGCGGGGTGGTTGTGGTTTGCGCGAAGGCGGGAAGGGTCCACACGAAGGATAGGACAATCAGCAGGGACCGGATCATGGCGCGCATCGGGAGGCTTTCTGGTCTGAGGATGGGGCGGGTAGGTGTACGGTCACTATATTTGTACGGTCACTGGCAGGCATATTCCGATATGCTAAGGGGTTAGCCTGACCGCAGCAAGACTTTGGTGGAGCCAATTACGCCAGCAACCTCTTGGAAATCGAGCGCGCGGGTCTGGCTGGTTTGAGCGGAACGTAGAAGCACGGTTTCCGTCTGGGCCATCACGGTCAAGGCGGCAGTCAGGGCGAGGTTCAGATTTTCGGGGGCGATGCCGCGCAGGGGACGGGTTGTCGTCATCGAGTTCGCGCCGCCCATCGTCATGTTGACCGGAGATTGGGTTCGGGAGCGGTATTTGTTGGCCACGGCACCCAATTCGCGGGAGGCGGTGGCGAGCGCCGCCCGCATGTCGGCACGGTCGCCGGAGGCGGGCATTTTGGCGGCAACGGCACCGATGCGTTCGGCAAGGCAGTCAACCATGTAGGCTTGCCGACCGATGGCCCGACAGAAGGCGATGGAGCGATAAAGGTCGGCCACGTAGACCGAGGTGGCGGGGGCGGTTTCGGGCAGGGGAGGATTGTTGGCGTAGCTCTGGCCGTTGGCGGGGGTGTTCAGGCCAAAGGCGATGATGACGCCTATGGCCATAAGGCGGTGCAATCTTGCCAGCATTTCAGCCTCCAATCGCGAGATCAGGAAGAGCGGGCGCCTTGAACTAACGATTCAGCTTTGCAGTCCGAATGCAACTTTGATCGCACCCTGCGTGGTTTTGCCGAAATCGCCGTCCAACGGACCCTCGTAGAAGTTGTGGGACTTCAGGATCTTCTGCAACGCCTGCCGGGTCTTGATCGTGAACATGGCAGGATCGGACGTCAGCTGTTTCAGGACGGCATCGCTGCCCGAGCGCAGGGCTTGATACAGATATTTCGCGCTGTCTTCGGGCCCCTTGCCCTTGATCACGCCATCATCAATCAGGGCTGCATAGTTGAACATCGCCTCGGGGTGGCGCAGGTCGGCGGCCTGACGGAACAGATCGATGCCCTTGGCATGGTCGGGTGCAAGGCCAAGGCCGCCCTGATAGTACAGGAAACCAAGGTCGTTAACCGCATCGGGGAACCCTTGGGCGGCGGACGCCTCGTACAGTTCCAGCGCCTTTTTCGCGTCGGGATCGACGCCGGTGCCTTGTTCGTAAAGCTTTGCCAGTTCGAATTGCGCGTCAGGCGCGCCAGCGGCGGCGGCCTTGGTCAGATATTCGACCGCTTCGGCAGGATTATAGCGGGTTTCTTTGGGGTTGAGGCGGATGTAGGCCAGACCCAGCATCGACCGGGTATCGCCACCGTCGGCCAGCGCGCGCAGTTGTTGTTCCTGTTCCGGCTTGATGTCGGCCCATGCCACACGCGGATCAGCCTCGGACGCGACATCAATCGAACCGCCGGTCGAGCCTGCCAGATAGAAGGGCGTGCCAGAGAGCGAGCCATAAGTGTAGGGTTCTTGCAGGTTGTGGGTCTGTTCCAGCACCTTGTCGCGCACCTGACGGAACATCAGGCTGATTTCCAGATTGGGGACGGTGAACGCCTGCATCAGTGCTGTTGCATAGGGGCTGTGGCCATCTGCGCCGTCCAGTGCCACCTGACCGCCCTTGGCGGCAAATGCCACCAGTGTGCCAAGGTCCGGGTTCACTGGGGCCAGACCCTGCACACCGGCCGAGCGGGTGCTGTTGTCGGTGCTGGGGTCTTCGGGTTTGGTGACGTTCGTATCGACCAGATCGCCGAACGGGTTGTTGCGGCAGCTGTCCAGAATGACGACCCGCATTTTGCGCGCGGATTCAACGGTTTTTAGCACATCATCCAGCGAGATGGCAACGCGGACCACATCCTTGTTCGACTTCACGTTGGCATCAATCGGGATCAGATAGTTGACGCCCTGCACCTCGACCCCGTGGCCCGCATAATAGACCAGCGCGAGATCGGCGGTTTCGGCCTGAAACGAGAACGCCTGCATGATGTCCAAGAGTTCGGCCTGCGTCTTGTCGGTGGCCAGTGTAACTTTGAACCCGACGTCTTCCAGCTTGGCGGCAACGGCATCGGCGTCGTTGATCGTGTTTTTCAGCTGAACGACGTGTTCATAGGCCCCCATGCCAATGACCAGAGCGACCCGTTCGGCCATTGCCGGAAACGGAACTATCAGCACGAACAGCAGGGTCAGCGGTAACAGAAAAGCTTTGCGAAACATCTTTACTCCTGCGCGGCAGGGGCCGCGTCAGCCCGTTTTAGTTGATGACTTTGAACTCGATACGGCGATTGCGCGCCATGTTTTCTGCACTGTCGTTGGCAACCAGCGGCGCACTTTCGCCATAGCCGTGCGGCACCATGCGGTTGGCGGGAATGCCCTTGGCTGTCAGATAGTCGATCACCGAACCTGCCCGCTTTTCCGACAGCGACTGATTGGTGGCATCCGATCCGGCATCATCAGTGTGACCGCCGATTTCCAGTTTCATATCCGGGCAGCGGTTAACGATGTCATAAAGGTTGTCAAGGATGGCGGACCCAGCCACATCCAACCGGGCAGACCCTGAGCGGAAGTTGATGTTGCCGGAATTGGACAGGATCTCAAATCGGCCCTTGCATGCCTCTGCATCGAAATTGCCGGTGGTTTCCAGCGCGGTCTTGGCGGGTTCGACAGCCGGAGTGGCGGTCGCGGTGCTTGTGCCGACACGCTGGAACAGCCAGTCGAAGGTGATCGATCCGGTCGGCACAATCTTGACCTTGGCGGCCTCTTGCAGCTTGGTGATGCCGCCGTCCAGATTGAAGTCGGAAGTGTTGACCGGAATGGCCGCGACCGACGCCACGGCAACGGTGTTGTCGTCGATCAGCGTTACGGAGACGTCGGAAGTCCGTTCCATCTTAACGCCATGCAGGTCCAGCGTGTAAGGCATGGTTATGGTCATGCGGCGCTTGGTCGGCAGGTCAGCGATCATGGCGGGGTCGATGTGGGCGGTGATGATCGCCTCGGGGAATTTGAACGTCTCGAAGAACAGGAAACGCATACGGACGTTGCGAAGGTCGATCTTGGTATCAACGCTGTCCAGCGCAACCTTGACCGCCGCATCGCCCGTGTCGGATATGGTGCCGGAGAAGGTGGCGAACGACGACGCCTCTACCTTGGTTTCATTCTTGACTGACTGGAATCCCAGGGTCGACGCCTCGGGCGCCAGTTTCCAACCGCCGGAAAAGGGATCGGTCTGGGCGCGCAACGCTCCGGGCAGGGCAAAGGATAGAACAAGCAGACAAGCTGTCATCCAAGTCGTTGCCATAAAACGAATTTGCTTCATTGCCTTGCCCCCTTTTGCGCCAGTCGGAAAATACATCGCGAATATGCGCTTTCGCGCGAAGAAAGCAACAGCGCCCGGCAAATCGCGCGGGGGTGTTCGGCGGCGGGTTTCGAAGGCATTGCCACGCGAGCCCGATTGCATCAGGGTTCAGTGTAGAGGTGTGACGGGCCGCGCGTTTGGCCCGGTGCTTTGGATATGGGATTGAAAATGGCGCGAGTCATGCTTTGGGCAGCGGCTCTGTGGCTGGGCCTCGTTTCGGTGGCATTGGCGGAAAACCGGGTCGCGCTGGTCATCGGCAACGGTGCCTACCAGTCGGTGAACGGGTTGCCGAACCCGGCCAATGACGCAAAATTGATGGCCGGAACGCTAAGCAATCTGGGGTTCAAGGTCACGCTGGTGATGGACGGCGACATCCTGCAGATGAGCGAGGCGGTGACGGCCTTTGGCAAGGCGCTGCGCGATGCGGGGCCAGAGTCGACGGGGCTGTTCTATTATGCCGGCCACGGCGTGCAAAGTTTCGGGCGCAACTACCTGCTGCCGGTCGATGCGCGCCTTAGCAATGCCGCCGATCTGGGGCTGGTGGCGGTGGATGCGGAGACGGTGTTGCGGCAGATGTTTTCGGCGCACAACCGTACCAACATCGTCATTCTGGACGCCTGCCGGAACAACCCATTCGTCAACGTCCGTGACTTGGGCGACAACGGACTTGCCGAGATGTCGGCACCGACCGGCACGTTCCTGGCCTATGCGACAGCGCCGGGTCAGGTGGCACTGGATGGGGCCGACGGCGACAGTCCGTTCACAAGGGCGCTGGCGGCCAAAATTGGCAAACCGGGATTGCCGATCGAGCAGACCTTCAAAGAGGTGCGGGTGGCGGTTCTGGATGCGACCAACGGCAAGCAAACGCCGTGGGATACGTCATCGCTGACCAACGATTTCGCGTTTGTGCCCGCCAGCGATACGGGCGCGGGGGACGAGGCGGCGCTGTGGACGACGATCAACACCTCTCGTGATCCGGTGCAGATCATGCTGTTCCTGCGGGCCTATCCCAATTCCAGCCATACCGCCGATGCCCGCGCCCTGCTGGCCGCAGCGATGCAGGCAGAGGTTGCGGGCACGGTGCCTGCAGTCGATCCCAATGCAAACAAGGTGGCGGCTGCGGCGGCACCCGACGAGATCGCAGCCTTTGGCGCGTCCGAGGCGGCGGGCACGTTGCAGGGGTATCAGGATTTCATTGCGAAATATCCAAACAGCACCTTTGTCGAGGCGGTCAACGCAGAGATTGCAGCCTTGGCCGCCAGCGCGTCGCGTGCCGCCGCCCCGCCTGTGCCGGTACCGGACCCCGCTGCGCCTGCTGTGGAGGGTCCGATTGATCCGGTGATGGCCGCGCAGATCGAGGCTGAAACGCTGGCGTTCAACGCGCCGCTGAAGGCGGGAACTGCGGATATGGTGGGCAAAACCATCGAGGAACTGGTCAAATCGTCGCCGCTGTTTCCACCCTTTGATGGCATCCCGGACGAAGTGTGGAAGGGCAAGCATTGCGGCGATTGCCACAAGTGGACGCAAGCCGCGCTGTGTGATCAGGGCAAGTTCTATATCAAGGATACGGGCTTTGTCGCTATGGACAAGCAGCACCCGCTTGGCGGCGCATTCCGGCTGACGTTGAAGCAGTGGGCGCAGCAGGGCTGTAATTAGCGCATTGGGGCAAAGCTACACGCAATCGCATTTCTGCCTTTGCGGTGCCGGGTTTGCCCGCAACAGCATTGCTTTGCCGCGCGGTATCCCGCAATCCTTGGGGCGTAAAAGTGTGGGCCTGAATATGGGTGGCATGTGGCGCGTTTGATTTGTTGGGCGATTACATTCTGGCTGGCGCTATTTCACACGGCATGGGCTGAGCCGCGCATTGCGTTGGTTGTCGGGAACGGTGCGTATGTTGCGGTAAATGGCCTGCCCAACCCGCCGAATGACGCAAGGCTGATGGCGACTACGCTGGAAAAAGCGGGTTTCACGGTGACGCTGGTGGCCGACGGCAGCATGGAGCAGATGTCGGCGGCGGTCACGAAATTCGGCTCGGCATTGCGCGATGCGGGGCCGGAGACTACGGGGCTGTTCTATTACGCCGGGCATGGTGTGCAGAGTTTTGGCGTCAATTATCTGGTGCCGGTCGATGCCCGGTTGAGCAACGCTGCCGATCTGGGGCTGGTGGCGATTGATGCTCAATCGGTACTGCGGCAGATGTTTTCGGCGCACAACCGCACCAACATCGTCATTCTGGACGCCTGCCGCAACAACCCGTTCGAGAACGTGCGCGATCTGGGCGACAACGGGTTGGCAGAGATGGCGGCACCTACCGGCACGTTCCTGGCCTATGCCACCGCTCCGCGCGCCGTGGCGCTGGATGGCGCGGATGGCAACAGCCCGTTTACCGAGGCGCTGGCGAAGATCATCACCAAACCGGGTCTGCCGATTGAACAGGCGTTCAAGGAGGTGCGGGTTGCGGTGTTGCAGGCAACGAACGGCAAGCAGACGCCGTGGGATACCTCGTCGTTGACCAACGACTTTGCCTTTACGCCAGCGGTGGATACTGGGGCGGGCGATGAAGAGGCACTGTGGGCCTCTGTCATGGCATCGCGCGATGCGGTGCAGGCGATGCTGTTCCTGCGGGCATATCCCCAATCGGCGCACGACGCCGACGCGCGGACGCTGTTGGCAGAGGTCATGCAGAAAGAGGTGGCGGCACCTGTCACCAAAGTTGCAGCCGCCGCGGCCGACCCGGCTGAGATGGCGGCGTTCGAGGCGGCACAGACAGCAGGCACGGTCGCTGGGTTTCAGGTGTTTGTGGACACCTATCCGAACAGCCAGTTTGCCGATGCGGTCAAGGCTGAGATTGCGCTGCTGGGAACCGCCCCGCGGGCGACCTCGCCGGTGATCGTGACGCAAGTGGAAGGCGCAGTCGATATGGCGCTGGCGGCACAAATTGCGGCAACGCCGGTTGCGTTCGCCACGCCGCTGACGATTGGCACGCCGGGGATGATCGGGAAAACGATTGAAGGCTTGATCAAAACCTCGCCGTTATATTCGCCAGTCGAGGGTTTGCCGAAAGAGGCTTGGGCGGGTCAGTCCTGTGCCGCGTGTCACCAGTGGACGGAAAGTGCGCTGTGCGATCAGGGCAAATTCTACGTCAAGGAAGCCGCACCAGCGGTAGCGCTGACGCAGCATCCCTTGGGGGGCGAGTTCAAGCTGACGCTAAGGCAGTGGGCGGCTGAGGGCTGCAAGTAGCGGTGATACGGCAGTCAATGTGATCGGGCGAAAGCGGCCACTCGTCAAACGCTGCTCGGTTTAATTCCGGGTCGAGACGAAGAAATACACCCACTCACCCTTGAAGTTAGGGTCTTTTGCGCGGGCCTCTGCGACACGGGTTTTCAGCCAGTCAAGGTAGGGGCCGGCGGGTTCGGTAAGCGGGCGCAGACCATCGTACAGCGGAGACGACGCGGCAAAGGCGGTGGCGATTTCCTGACCGTAGGGTGGGCCAACCGTCACCGGCTGGCCGTGAGCTACCAGCGGAATACGTTTGGATGATTTGGCGGGGCTAAGTTCCAGCGCCGCACTGTCGTTAGGGATGAAGTGGATCACCTGACCTGCGGCATCGAAGTAATCGACGTAAAGGTAGGCGTCGTAATC
>JBDSXE010000272.1:0-4295 GCA_039926325.1 Paracoccaceae bacterium
ATCACCTCGCCAACTTCATCAGCGCCTACAACTTCGGGCGCAGATTGAAGACACTCAAAGGCCTCACACCCTACGAGTTCATATGCAAAGTCTGGACTTCAGAGCCGGATCGATTCATCCTCGATCCGATCCATCAAATGCCGGGACTGAACAACTAGGCTGTCGCTCCGGGACAACGAGGACATGCTGCCCGAACAATGGGCCGAGATCGGCCACTTGACCGCGATATTGGCAGAACCGCTTCCTGCCCCAGGTCGCAGCGGAGATCCAAAAACGGCATGTGGATCGCGGGACCGGATGGATGCTGTATCCGACACGATCCCGTGAAGAAACCTCAGGTTTGAAACAACTGTAACAGCAACGGCGAATTGGTCATCAACCGCAGCCAAACAGCAAGGTTTCTGATCATGCCGATACGCCGCCTGTTTCTTACCTTGATGGCCCTCGGAGTGGTCGGCATTCTCTTCGTGGTCAATCCCGGCGTTGCTGGCGCAAGCGGTATTCATCCCCTGATCCACACGCCGGACGAATGGAAAAAGCTGCTGACACCGGCTCAGTTTACAGTGCATCGCGACAAGGGGACGGAGGTGCCGTTTACAAGTGGAGTGCTGGTTGAACATTGCAAAGGCGTCTCTGCCTGTGATCAGGCTTCGTTAGCCTCTGATAGCGAATACGGCAGTGGCGCCAGTTGGCCCAGCTTTTCGCAATCGCTGGAACGGGCAGCGGGCACCTCCAGCGATACCGGCATGTTCGCGGCAATAGCCGAAGTTCCTTGCGGCAACTGTGGCGGCCAATTTGGGCATGTCTTCACTGACGGCCCGCAACCAACCGCACAGCGCTACTACATGAACGGTGTGGCGCTGCAATTCCAACCCACTTTCGCCTGAGAGATAGGATCAAACCATGTTGCTGTTCATACTTGCGTATATCGGCGGTGCGCTGACGATCGTCAGCCCGTGCATCCTGCCGGTTTTACCTTTCGTCTTTGCCCGCGCGGGTCTGCCCTTTCTGAAAAGCGGGTTACCGATGTTGATCGGCATGGCGGTCACGTTCGCCGCGGTTGCTTCTTTGGCCGCTGTCGGTGGCGGCTGGGCGGTGCAGGCAAATGAGTATGGCCGCTATGCCGCGCTTGCGCTGCTGGCGGGTTTTGGGTTGCTGATGCTGTTTCCGGCTCTGTCGGATCGTGTGACGCGCCCCGTGGTTGCTTTGGGGTCGCGGCTGTCCACTCAGGCTGACGCGCAAGGCGTGTCGTTCACGGGTTCGCTGTTGTTGGGTGTGGCTACGGGGCTGTTGTGGGCACCGTGTGCGGGACCGGTCCTGGGGCTGATCCTGACAGGAGCGGCGCTGAACGGCGCCAATACTGGCACCACGGTACTGCTGCTAGCTTACGCACTGGGGGCTGCGACGTCTCTGGCTTTGGCACTGGTGGTTGGCGGTAGGGTGTTCAAGACGATGAAAGCTTCGCTTGGCGCCAGTGAATGGCTTCGGCGCGGTGCGGGCGCGGTGGTTCTTGCCACGGTCGCAGCCATCAGTCTTGGTGCGGATACCAGCCTGCTGGCGCGGGCGTCGCTTAGTGGGACCGATGGGCTGGAACAGTCGCTGATCGACAGTCTGGCGACGAAAGCCCAGCTTGACTCGGGCGGTGCCACCAACGGGTTTGGCCTGAACATCATTCCGGTCAAGGCAGACATCGACCTGCCGGTCGAGGGCAAATTTCCCGGGCTGAACGGCGGCGGCAAATGGGTGAGCGGTGGGCCAATCAACGCCCAGCAACTGAAGGGGAAGGTCGTGCTGATCGACTTCTGGACCTTTGGCTGTATCAATTGCCTGCACACGATCCCCTATGTCGAGGCTTGGGCCGAGAAATACAAGGATCAGGGGCTGGTTGTGATCGGTGTCCATGCCCCCGAATTTGCGCGCGAGAAAGACTTTGCGAACGTCAAGAAAGCAGTGGCTGATCTTGGCCTGACCTTCCCTGTGGTGCAGGACAACGACTTCAACATCTGGCGTGCGTTCGACAACCATTACTGGCCTGCGCTGTATTTCATCGACGCCAAGGGCAACATCCGCCACCACCATTTCGGCGAAGGCGAATACGACCTGTCCGAACAGGTGATCCGGCAGTTGTTGACGGAATCCGGCCAGAAAGTCACCGACAACTCCTCAGCCGAACCGAACGGCTTCGATGTCTCCACCATGACCGCAATGCAATAGGGCGATGTCCCTGCACCGCTTTCCCCTGAAAGGACAAATCATGAAAACCAACCAAATGACTTCGTTCCGTGGCATCGCCACGATCGGCTCCTTCTGCCTTGCCGCCGTGCTGGGTGCGGCCCTGCTGTCGCCCAGCATGATGGTGCAGGCCAGCGAAGGCAGGATAGTGCCAGCGCCGATGCAGGATGAAACCGTCGGCAAGGGCACCGAAACTGCGATTTTTGCCGGCGGTTGTTTCTGGGGCGTGCAGGGTGTGTTTCAGCACGTCGGCGGCGTGATAAGTGCGACGTCGGGCTATGCTGGGGGTGCAGCCGACACGGCAAAATACGAAACAGTCAGCACCGGCAGCACCGGCCATGCCGAGGCGGTCAAGATCATCTATGACCCATCTAAGGTCACATACGGCCACCTGCTTCAGATCTACTTCTCGGTGGTCACTGATCCAACCCAGTTGAACCAGCAGGGGCCAGACCACGGCACGCAATACCGCACGGCGATTTTTCCGACGACTGCCATGCAGACAACTATCGCCAAAGCCTACATCGACCAGTTGCAGGCAGCGCATGTCTATGGCGCACCCATCGTAACCCGCATTGAATCCGGCAAGTTCTACAAGGCCGAGGCGCACCATCAGGACTATCTGGCCCTGCATCCGACCCAAGCCTATATCGCGGTCAATGACATCCCCAAGGTGCAGGATTTGAAATCGATGTTCCCTGGCGATTATCGGGGCCAGCCTGTTCTGGTGATGAACTAACGAAACGCAGCACGCCGCAGATGGCTCCCAAGGCGGCGGGCATCGCGTCTGGTCCATGCGAGTGCAGACTTGCATGGACCAAGATTGGACATCCACGTTCGGTTCCGAACCGCGGCTAGGATCGCAGTACGGAACTGATGGAAACTACAATGCGTTTTCGCTCGCTTGGAAAATGAGGAACGTCATGCAATCAAATTTGTTGGAGTTCCTGCGCGGGGATTTGTATCAAGACGATCTGATCTACCTGGAGATTTACAGTGCGGATCTGCAAAAGATCGGCAGTGTATCGCATTGCCGCGGGACGCCTGATGGAGAGTTTCTGATTATCGACGTGGGCGGTTACCTTACCGTCCAGCCACAGCGGATCATATTGCCTTCCGACCAGATGAAATTCATGCGCGATCAGGACGGCGTCCTGTGTGTATTCGCCCCCCTCTCCAAAACCCAAGCGAGGGCACTGGCCGACCTTCGGTCCGGTTTAACGACGAAAGCGTCTGGGCGATTTTATCAATTCTTTCAGCCGATTTGGACTTTGCTGCTTTTGGCGCGCATCTTTCGTGGCGCATCGCCGCAGCCATGAGAGCCAATGTCTGGCCAAAGTCTTGATGCGCGGTGTTAGCTTCGTCGTTCAATGTGCATCGGCCGCCATCCGGATCGCCACCGCTTGCGTCAGATAGGCCTGGATCACTTCAACAAGCGCCCCGGCGGCCATGCCCAAGCCACTTGCCGATGAAATGCCGTTAATCATTTCGCCGGCATGGCGTGACCCGACCGTGGCGCCAAGGATGCGGTCGGAATTTTGGCGGACGTGTAGTTTCACAGAGCCCTGCTCATTACCATCGGTGACAGCCCGGTCAACATCGTGCATCAGGATGGTGAAGGGCGTTTCCCATGTCAGCGTAAAGCCGAGAGGAGCAGATCAGTGCTTTAGACGGCACGCAACCGACATTCAGGCAGTTGCCACCGATCAGGTCGCGTTCGACCAGTGCGACTTTCGCGTCGAATGTTGCACTCCTCGTGCAGCAACCAGGCCCGCCGGGCCCGCGCCGATAACGACAAGGTTGTAACGGCGCGTGTTGCAGTCGTCACGGTAGGTGTCTTCCGATATTTCCGTCAGGCTGCAGAGGTTGCACGTACCGCTCACATACCCCAGAAACGCCTTCATTCTCGCAAGCGTCGCCCGAAGTTTCCTCGTATGATCAGAGAGGTTCAGCGGGTAGAAGGAGGAGAGTAAATGATGTTCGATCCTGATCATAACCGCCAAAGCGTTCCGTTGTCTGCCAACAAAACCCTCTCTGCGCGAAACGGCTAAAAATAGCGGCAA
>JBDSXE010000273.1:0-4245 GCA_039926325.1 Paracoccaceae bacterium
TCTGCCAGCACACTCATCTCCAACGGCGTGGTGCCGCCAAGGTTGTTCAGCAGCGCCACATGGTCGGATTTGCCCATGTGAGGTGCCAGTCGATCGGCAACCATCGCCATTGCTGAACGGGCACCGGTGAAATCGACCTGTGTCACGCCAGCCTCGCCATGTATCCCCAGGCCCAGTTCCGCCTTGCCCGCACCAATCCGCATTTCCTTTGGCGAACCCGGCACGGTGCAGGTGTCCAGCGACATGCCAATCGAAATCGCCCCCTTGATCACCGCCTGTGCAGCGGCGGCCACGCGGTCAAGGTCGGCACCGCTTTCCGCCAATGCTCCGGCAATCTTGTGGACGAACAGCGTGCCTGCCACTCCACGCGCTTGCGGCAGGTCCGGCAATGCGATGTCGTCATCGACAATGACCATCGACACCTTCAGCCCAAACGCGCGGGCGCGTTCGGCGGCAAGGCCAAAATTCAGGCGGTCCCCCGTGTAGTTCTTGACGATCAGCAGGCAGCCCTCTTTTCCGGTGACGGCCAAAATCCCTGCCAGCACCGCATCCACCGACGGCGAGGCGAAAACATCCCCGCACACCGCAGCGGTCAGCATCCCCTGCCCTACGAACCCTGCATGGCTTGGTTCATGGCCGGACCCTCCACCAGAAACCAGCGCCACCTTGGATTTGTCCCAATCGGCGCGCAGGACGACCTTGATGTGGGGAAAGCCGTCCAGCCGCGCCAGCCTGCCGCCAGAGGTTCGCACAATCCCGTCCACCGCATCGGTGATCAGGGTTTCCTTGCTGTTCATGAATTGCTTCATCAAAGCCTCCTCAAATGCGATTGCCGCTGGCGTCGAACCAGAGGGCTGATTGTGGGCGGATGGCGATTGTGTCGCCCGGTGCCAGCCGGGTTTCGGTATCTGCCAGCGTGATGATCTCATGCGGGCCAAGGTGCAGGTGCAGGCGGGTCTGGTCGCCCAAATGCTCCACCCGGCGAATGGTCGCCTCTTGCCCCTCGCCGATGTGGATGTGTTCCGGGCGTAGGCCGATCTGTGCAGCACCGGCGGGCGCGGGACCAAATGCATCGGCTGGCAGCAAGTTGATGCGCGGTTGGCCCAGACGACTGGCCACATAGGTCGATACCGGGTTTTCGTAGATCTCGCGCGGGGTGCCAAACTGCACCAGCGCGCCCCTGTCCAGCACGCCGACGTGCGTCGCCATCGTCATCGCCTCGATCTGGTCGTGCGTGACATACAGGAACGTCGCGCCAAGATCGGCGTGGATGCGCTTGAGCTCAATCCGCAGGTCGGCGCGGAGTTTGGCATCAAGCGACGATAGCGGTTCGTCCATCAGGTAGATGCGGGGAGAGCGGATCAGGGCGCGACCGATCGACACGCGCTGCATCTCGCCCCCCGAAAGCTGGGTCGCCTTGTTGTCCAACTTATGGCTGATCCGCAGGACTTCGGCGACCTCTGCAACCCGCTTGGCGATCTCGGCCGCAGGGCGGTTCAGGACGGGGGACCGCAACGGAAACGCAAGGTTGTCGCGCACGGTCAGGTGCGGGTAAAGCGAGTATTGCTGGAACACCATCGCGATGGCGCGCTGCGCCGGGGTCATGGCCAGCACGGACTCGCCACCGATGCGAATATCCCCCTGATCTGGATGATCCAGCCCGGCGATCTGGCGCAGGGTCGTGGTCTTGCCAGCGCCGGTCGGCCCAAGCAGCACGACAAATGCGCCGTCCGGGATCGTCATGGAGACGTTTTTCAAGGCTTGGGTCTGTCCAAAGGCTTTCGAGACGCCGTTCAGGATTACCTCAGCCATGATGGACACCTGCGTTGGCTGCTGTGCGGAAGGCGCGACCTGATCCGGCATCGAACAGCGACAGCCGCGACGTGGTGAACGTCAGGCCGACCATCTCGCCCGGGCCGACATGCTGACCAGAGGGGATGCGGGCCTTGATCGTGCCGTTGGCGGTGGCGATGGTGACGATCTGGGTGGTGCCAAGGTATTCCGTCGTCTCGATCTTGCCACGATACTGCGCGGCATCGTTCAGCGTGACATGCTCTGGCCGCACCCCCAGCACCAACGCGCGACCGGCCGCGTCTTCCTGAACTTGCGGAATCGCGATCTGTACGCCCGACAGAGTGACAGCCTCGTCACCTGGCCGGAATCCACCCTCGAACCGCAGGAAATTCATTGATGGGCTGCCGATGAAATCGGCGACAAACAGCATGGCGGGGTGGTCGTAAATTTCGCGCGGGGTGCCGAATTGTTCGACGACGCCGTGGTTCATGACCACGATCTTGTCGCCCATCTGCATCGCCTCCAACTGGTCATGGGTCACATAAACCGTGGTCGCGTGCATGCGGTCGTGCAGGGCGCGCAGTTCTTCGGCCATATGCTCGCGGAATTCGGCATCCAGCGCCCCCAGCGGTTCGTCCATCATAAAGGCTTTCGGACTGCGAACGATGGCACGGCCAAGGGCCACGCGCTGGCGGTCACCACCCGACAGTCCGCCGACGGGCTTGTCCAGAATGCTTTCAATGCCAAGTATCTTCGCCACTTCTGCGATTTTGGCGACGATCTGCGCCTTGGGCATGCCCTGACTGACCAGCGGATAGGCGATGTTTTTCCGTACGTTCAGGTGCGGGTAAAGTGCGAACATCTGGAACACCATCGCAATATCGCGCTTGCTGGCCGGAAGCTGCGACACATCCTCACCGTCGATCAGCACCTCGCCGCTCGTCGGCAATTCCAGCCCGGCGATCATCCGCAGCGTGGTGGTCTTGCCGCAACCGGACGGCCCGAGCAGCATGAAAAACTCGCCGTCGCCGATGGTGAATGACGACTCCTTGACGGCGGTGAACGCGCCGAATTCTTTTCGCAGATTACGGATGACTATTTCGGCCAAGGGTTCACTCCGGGAAATGCGAAACGATGATGAACATGACCGTGCCAACCAAGGTGACGACGAACGACCATGTGAAGGCCCACAGCGCGAAGGGTTGCATCAGCATGAACACACCAAGGGCGATAAGGATGGTGGCCAGCATTTCCCATGGGCCGCGGCGCAGATGGGCAAGGCCGTTGATAAAGCTGCTCATTTCCGCACCGCCCCGAATGTGATTCCACGCAGCAGATGTTTCCGCAGCAGGATGGTAAACACCATGATCGGCACCAGAAACAACGTCGCCCCAGCCGCCACGGCGGGCCAGTCCTTACCGCCGGTGCCGATGATCGTTGGAATGAACGGCGGCGCGGTTTGTGCGGTGCCAGAGGTCAACAGGGCGGCAAAGGCGTATTCGTTCCACGCAAAGATCAGGCAGAAGATCGCAGTGGACGCGATGCCGGTGGCGGCTTGCGGCAACACCACTTTGTAGAACGCCTGAAAGCGAGTGTAGCCGTCGATCAGCGCCGCTTCCTCGTATTCAATCGGGATCTCATCAATGAACCCTTTCAGCAGCCAGACCGACAGGCTCAGGTTGACGGCCGTGTACAGCAGGATCATCCCCAGATGCGTGTCGTTCAACCCCAACTGGCGGTACATAAGGAAGATCGGAATGGCGACGGCAATGGGGGGCATCATCCTAGTGGACAGGATGAAAAACAAAAGATCGTCCTTGAACGGCACCTTGAACCGGCTGAACGCATAGGCGGCAATCGTACCCAGAAACACGCTCAGGAACGTCGAGCCAAAGCCGATGATGACAGAGTTCAAGAACCGTTCGCCATACCGCGAAGGCCCCGTGATCACCGTATCATACTGCCGCACGATGCGGTCGTACCAGGTGGTCGGATCGCCCAACGCCTTCAGCGCATCGGGGTCAAGCCGGGTGCGCGAGGTAAACAGGTTCACATAGCCTTCCAGCGACGGCGTAAAGAACACCTTCGGGGGATACGCGATGGCGTCGGACGGCGTCTTGAACCCGGTTGAGATGATCCAGATCAGTGGCGTCAGCGTCAGCACCGCATAGCCAATCACCAGTATTCCGGCGATCCATTTCTGGCGGTTCGAGGGTTCAGTTATGGAATAGCTCATCTGTCTTTGACCTTGTTCAGCGCCTTGACGTAGATCGAGGCCAGCCCGAATACCGTGACGAACAGGATAACCGCATAGGCGCTGGCATAGCCCGTGCGCCATTTCTCAAACGCCTCCCGCTTAAGGTCGATTGATGTCAGCTGCGTGGTGGATCCCGGCCCGCCGCCGGTCAGTTGCACCACAAGGTCGAACATCTTGAAATTCTCGATGCCCCG
>JBDSXE010000274.1:0-4386 GCA_039926325.1 Paracoccaceae bacterium
GCCCAGTGCAACCACCACCTCCGCCCCACCATCGCGGATCACCCGCATCCCGGCAATCACCGCATCCAGACCAGAAGCGCACAGCCGGTTGACCGTGAATGCCGGCACGTCTTCTGTCAGACGCGACAGCAACGTCGCCATCCGTGCAACATTGCGATTGTCCTCGCCCGCCTGATTGGCACAGCCGGCAATGACCTCATCCACTGGCAGGTCATGCAGGTCCAAAAGCCCGTCGATCACCCGCGCCGCCAGATCATCGGGCCGCACCATCGCCAGCGATCCACTATGCCTGCCAATCGGGGTGCGGCGGGCGGCACAAAGGAAAACTTCGGTCATGCGGCCTCCAGATACGGCGCGGGCAAATAGCGGGTTTTCAGATGCGGCGGCGCACTGGCCTCCAGCGCGGCGAGCGTGGCAAGGATGCTGACCTTGCCATAGTTTTGCAGCGTCTCGAATGGGCCACGCGGAAAGTTCAGGCCAAGCCGCATTGCAGTATCAATGCCCTGCGGGTCCACCCCCTCCCCCGCAAGATAACACGCCTCGTTGATCAAAGCGGCCTCAATCCGGGTAGAGATGGCGGCATTCGGCAGGGCGGCAACGGTATCGGGAAACACAAAACCGCGCCCGGTCTTGCGACCAAGATTGCCGCTAGCAACCTGGACCTTCAGCGCATCGAAAGGGTGGTAGCGCGGATGATGGCCCATCGCCTGATACAGCCCGTTGGTGGCGGCAAGGTTGATGTCCGCACCTATCAAGTCGATCAACCCAAATGGCCCAAGCCGATAGCCAGCGGCCAGCATCGCCGCGTCGATCTGGGTTGCCGTGCCCCCCTGTTCCAACAAAGCCAGCGCCTCGCCATAGTAGGGCCGCGCGCAGCGGTTGACGATGAAACCGGGGCGGTCAGGACAAGCAATGACGGTTTTGCCGGCCGCTTCGGTGATCTGGCGGGCGAGGGTAAGGGCGGCCAAAGAAGTGCCCGCATGGCCCACCAACTCCACCAGTTTCATCGCAGGCGCCGGGTTGAAAAAGTGCAAGCCAAGCACGCGCGCGGGATGGGTCAGCATCTGCGCCATTGTCGCCACCGGGATGGATGAGGTATTAGACGCAAGTACGGCATCCGGCGCAACTACGGCTTCCAGACTGCGGAACAGGCTTTGCTTGGCCGCCGCATCCTCGACAATCGCCTCAATGACCAGTGCGGCGGGCGCAAGCTCCGCGATTGTGCCGACCACCTCCAGCCCCGCCAAGGTCGCATCCCGCAACACTGTCGTCAGCTTGCCCGCCGCAACGCGGGCGTCGAGCGATCCTGCCAGCCGCCCTACCGCCGACTCTCGCGCAGGCGCATGACCATCCGTCGCCAGCACCCGAAACCCCGCCGCCGCATAGACCTGAGCGATGCCAAGGCCCATCGTCCCCAGCCCCACCACGCCGATGATCGGTTTCAAATCCATACCTCACCTTGCCCGCGCCACCGATAAATTTCAAGCTTGAAATTGTTTCGCCACCTGCCTACGGTGAAACAAAGATAAACGGAGGCGATGATGAAGGTTCTGTGCCTTGGTGGTGGCCCCGCCGGTCTGTATTTCGCCATTTCGATGAAGCTGCGTGACCCCTCGCACAAGGTGGTGGTGATGGAGCGTAACAAGGCCAACGACACCTTTGGCTGGGGTGTGGTCCTGTCCGATGATGCTTTGGGCAGGATGGCCAAGAACGACCCAGTCTCGACCGCCGCGATCCGGGAACAATTCGCCTATTGGGATGACATCGCCGTCGTCCACAATGGCCACCGCACCGTATCCGGCGGTCATGGCTTCGCTGGCATCGGGCGAAAGGCAATGCTGGTGTTGCTGCAAGCGCGGGCCCGTGAACTGGATGTGGAACTGCGGTTCGAAGCCGAATTCAAATCGGCCGAAGAATACCGGAAAGAATACGATGTGGTCGTCGCCTGCGACGGCATCAATTCCCTTGTTCGCCGCGAATACGCGCAGGTGTTCCAGCCCGACATCGACACCCGCAAATGCAAATTCGTCTGGCTTGGCACGCATCAGAAATTCGGAGACGCGTTCACATTCATATTCGAGAAAACCAAGCACGGCTGGGTTTGGGCGCATGTCTATCAGTTCGACAAAACCACCGCGACGTTCATCGTCGAATGCCTGCCAGAGACGTGGGACCGCTGGGGTTTCGATGCGATGACCAAGGAGGAAACGGTCGAAACCTGCCGCAAGATTTTTGAGAAACACCTTGGCGGCCACGACCTGATGAGTAACGCCGCCCACCTGCGCGGCTCTGCCGTGTGGATGCAGTTTCCGCGCGTGATATGCGCGAAATGGTATCATGAAAACGTCGTCCTGATGGGCGATGCCGCCGCCACCGGGCACTTTTCGATCGGGTCTGGCAGCCGTCTTGCCTTTGACAGCGCCATTGCATTGGCCGACTACCTGCATTCCGAACCTACGCTGGAACAAGCCTTCGAACGCTATCAGGCCGAACGCCGGGTAGAGGTGCTGCGCCTGCAGTCTGCCGCCCGCAACTCTTTGGAATGGTTCGAGGAAGTTGAGCGTTACCTTGACATGCCCCCCCTGCAATTCGCCTATTCCCTGTTGACCCGCAGCCAGCGGATTTCCCATGAAAACCTGCGCCTGCGCGACCCAGCCTGGCTGCGTCAAGCCGAGGATTGGTTCGCAGATCAGGCCGGTGGCGCCGCAGGTCGTGCGCCAATGTTCGCTCCGTTCCGTCTGCGCGACATGGCGCTGGTCAACCGCGTCGTCGTCTCACCGATGGCGCAGTACAAAGCCGTCGATGGTATCCCTGGCGATTGGCATTTCATCCACCTTGTCGAACGCGCCAAAGGCGGTGCCGGACTGGTTTACACCGAAATGACCTGCGTGTCGGCGCAAGGCCGCATATCGCCCGGCTGCCCCGGCCTGTACACGCCAAAACACGAGGCGGTCTGGAAAAAGATCGTCGATTTCATCCATGCCGAAACCCAGGCTAAAGTCTGCTGCCAGATCGGCCATTCCGGTCGCAAAGGCTCCACCCAGCTGGGATGGGAGGATGGCGATGCGCCGCTGCTGCGCGGCAACTGGCCGGTGCTAAGCGCGTCGGCGCTACCGTGGACGCCGGAAAACCAGACGCCAAAGGCGATGGACCACATTGATATGGACCGCGTGCTGCTGCAATTCATCCAGTCCACCGAAATGGCCAAGAAGGCCGGGTTCGACATGATCGAACTGCACGCGGCCCACGGCTATCTGATCTCCAGCTTCATCAGTCCGGCGTCCAATACGCGTGACGATGAATACGGCGGCAGCTTGGAAAACCGCATGCGCTATCCGCTGGAGGTTTTTGCCGCCATGCGCGCCGAATGGCCGGGGTCCAAACCGATGTCCGTCCGCATATCCGCGAACGACTGGGTTGGCGAGGATGGCGTAACCCCTGCGGAAGCCGTTGAGATCGCCACGATGTTCGCCGCCGCCGGGGCAGACCTGATCGATGTGTCGGCAGGCCAGACCTCGCCAGACGCCAAGCCGATCTATGGCCGCATGTTCCAGACCCCGTTCAGCGACCGCATCCGAAACGAGGCTGGTCTGGCGACGATGGCCGTCGGCAATATCACCGAGGCTGATCAGGTCAACGGCATCCTCCTCGCTGGTCGCGCCGATCTGGTGGCACTCGCCCGCCCGCACCTGTCAGACCCCTACTGGACCCTGCACGCCGCCACCCAGCTGGGTGACACCGAAACCCAATGGCCGCTGCCCTATCTGCCGGGCCGCGATCAGGCCCGCCGTCTGGCTGAACGCGCGGCAGAGGTGTTCCGGGTATGAACCTTTCCGGCAAACGCGTGCTCATCACAGGGGGCGGTTCCGGTGCCGGCGCCGACCTTGCGCGTGGGTTTGCCGAAGCTGGCGCACAGGTGGTGATTTCCGGCCGTCGGCTAGAGGCGCTGGCGGCTGTGGCCATCACCACGGGGGCACGGGCGTTGCAGGCGGATGTGACTGACGAAGGGTCGGTCAAAGCGATGTTCGCCGCCGCTGGTCCCTGCGACATTGTGATCGCCAACGCCGGTGCCGCCGACAGTGCGCCGATGTCGCGCACCACGCTGGACCAATGGAACGCGATGATCGCCGTCAACCTGACCGGGGTTTTTCTGACGCTGCGCGATGGCCTGAACCAGATGTCCGGGTGGGGCCGCCTGATTTCAATCGCTTCTTCGGCAGGTCTGAAAGGCTACGCTAAGATCGCCCCTTACGCCGCTGCAAAGCATGGCGTGATCGGCCTGACCCGTTCACTGGCGCTGGAGATTGCCCGAAAACCGATCACCGTCAACGCCATCTGCCCGGGCTTTCTTGACACGCCGATGACCGACCACTCGGTGCGGGTCAT
>JBDSXE010000275.1:0-5341 GCA_039926325.1 Paracoccaceae bacterium
CCATTTCGTTGAGCGGTCGTCCGGCATCCGACATCGCCGCCGTCGCCGCCACGGCGCATGGCGACGGGCTGTATTTGCTGGACCGCGATCAGTGGCCCTTGGGTCCGGGCATTCTGTCGCTGGACAGCCGCGCGGGGGGTCAGGTGGCCGCGTGGGCAGGGTCTGTGAATGATCAGGCCCTGAAACTGACCGGGCAGGAACCGCAGCCTTGCGCCCCATCATCACTGCTGGCGTGGATCAAGACGAACGAGCCCGACCGCTATACCAAGATCGCCCATATTCTGTCGTGCAAGGATTGGCTCCGCTTTTGTCTGACCGGCACCATCGGCACCGACCGGACTGAGGCCAGCACATCCTTCACCGACGTGAACAGCCAGACGTATTCCCCCGAAGCCCTGCGGATTTACGGGCTGGACGCGCTGCAATCCGCCCTGCCACCCATCGCGGGTTCGGCGGAAATCGTCGGCCATATTACCGCTGAAGCCGCCGCGTTGTCCGGTCTGTACGAAGGCACCCCCGTTGCGGCCGGGCTGCATGATGTAACCGCATCGGCGCTTGGCATCGGCGGTCATGCAGAGGGCGTGGTGGCAATCGTAGCGGGCACCTACTCGATCAACGAGGTCATGTCCGCCACGCCAAATGTCGATCCGCGCTGGCTGTGCCGCAATGCGATCCAGCCAGGGTACTGGAACAACATGGCAATCTCGCCCGCGTCTGCCGCGAATTACGACTGGTTTCTGGAAACGCTGTGTCAGGCCGACTTGGCGGACGCCGCCACCAATGGCACCTCCATCCATGAGACCCTCGCGACTGAGATCGACGATGCGCTCACCCGCGCGTCCACAGTGCTGTTCCATCCCTACCTTTACGGATCCCCCCACGGCCCTGTTGCCAGCGCCGCATTCCTTGGCCTGCACGGCTGGCACAATCGCGGCGACATGCTGCGGGCGGTGCTGGAGGGGATCGTGTTCAACCACCGTGTCCATATCGACGCCTTGCGCGATGGCTTTCCAGTGAGGCAGGCGCGGCTGACCGGCGGTGCATCGCGTAACCCCCGGTTCGCGCAGATGTTTGCTGATGTTCTGGCGATGCCCGTCACCACCACGCAGACCGACGAAGCCGCCGCCTGGGGTGCTGCCCTGTGTGCCGGTGCAGCGGTTGGGATTTATGCGTCGCCCATGCACGACCCGCGCGACCTGACGGCATTGGAGCGCACCTTTTACCCCGACCCCGCCCGCAGCGCCGTTTACGAAAAACGCTACCGCCTGCACTGTCGCATTGCGGAGACGCTCGCGCCGCTTTGGCCGGAGATTGAGGCGCTAGGGCAATGACAAATGATCGACTGCAAGACCTGTCGCAAAACGGTGTCGATGTGCTGATCATCGGGGCTGGCATCAATGGCGCGGGGCTGTTTCGCGACCTGTGCGAACAAGGGCTTCGCTGTCTGATTGTGGACAAGGCCGACTTTGGCTCTGGCACCAGCGCGGCCCCATCGCGGTTGATCCACGGTGGGCTGAAATACCTTGAGACCGGAGAGTTCCGGCTGGTCGCGCAATCCACGCTGGAGCGTAACCTGCTGCTGCGAAACGCGCCGCATTGTGTCGAACCGCTGCCAACCGTCATTCCGATATTCTCTTGGACCAAAGGCATCTGGCCCGCGCTGCGAACGCTGTTCGGGTCTACCACCGCCGCGCGTAGCCGGGGTGCGGTGCTGTTGAAAATTGGTCTGTCGATCTATGACTTTTACGGTGCGCGCAGCAACGTCATGCCGCGCCACCGCCTTGTCGGCAAAACCCGTGCGCTGCGGGAAATGCCGCTACTGACCCCTAGGATCGTCGCTGCCGGCACCTATTATGATGCCAAGATCACGCGACCAGAGCGGTTGGTGTATGAACTGCTGGCCGATGGTATGAATGCCAACCCTGCGTCGCTCGCCCTGAATTACACGGCGCTGGACAGTTGCACCGACGGCACCCTGACCTTCACCCCTTCCGATTGCCAACGTTTCACCCTGCGCCCCACAATCGTCGTGAATGCGGCGGGCCCCTGGATCGACCCCCTCAACGCCACCCTCGGCGCACCCACCAAGCTGATCGGCGGCACCAAGGGGTCGCACATCCTGCTTGATCATCCCGAACTGGTTCGCTGTCTGAAGGGACAGATGATTTATTTCGAGGCGGATGATGGCCGCATCTGTCTGGTATTCGACTACCTTGGCCGCGCGCTGGTCGGGTCCACCGACATCAAGGCCGCCGACCCAGATGGCGTGCGGTGCGAGGATGACGAGATAGAGTATTTGCTGACCAGCCTGCGCGCCCTGTTGCCTGGCCTGACCTTTGACCCCAGTCAGATCGTCTATATCTACAGCGGCATCCGTCCCCTGCCCGCCTCTGACGCCGCAAACCCCGGCCTTATCAGTCGCGATCATTCGTCGCCCATGATCGACGCCACCAAGGACCGGCCCTTCCCGATCATCTCGCTTGTCGGCGGCAAGTGGACAACCTTTCGCGGCTTTGCCGAAGAGGTCGCTGATCAGATCCTTTCCCGCCTTGGCCGTACCCGAAAAACCTCTACCCGCACTTTGCCCATCGGGGGCGGCAAAAACTTCCCGACTGACGCCGCTGCAGTTTCGGCGTGGCTTGCGCGCGCAGCGGGGCAAACCCGGCTATCGGAAGATCGGCTGACGCAACTGCTGGCCCGCTATGGGACTACCGCGATGCAATACTTGACCCACGTCAGCAAATGGACCGACGCCGACCGATTGCCTACAGCCACTGATTACAGCCTTGCTGAGATCGACTGGATTGCCGGTGGCGAAAGTGTGGTCCATCTGGCCGATGTGGTAATGCGACGCACGACATTGGCGATCACTGGCAGCATCGCCCTCGCGGATTTGCGCCAGATTGCCGAGGTTATGGGTGATGCTTTCGGCTGGTCGCCGGATCAAAAAGCTGAAGAGATTGCAAGCGTTACGCGCCAACTGGTCGAGAAGAACCGGATGCACCTGTAACGGGATGGCCCGAAAGCGCAGTCAGCCTTTCCAGAAAACTTTGCCCCCGGCGCGCGTCTGTCCGCGCAAGAAGAACTGCGTCCATCGGCGAAATCGCTGTGAATGCCACCGCATCGCCGGGGCGGCACTGGACAAAGCTGTCAAGGTCTTGGGCGATGACAGTGGCGATCTTGGGGTAGCCGCCGGTGGTCTGGTGGTCGGACAATAGAACGGTCAGAACGCCGTCGCCGGAAACCTGTACAGCGCCGCGCAAGATCGGCTCTGACGGGATGGCAAGCGCGCTGATCGGGGGCAGCGCCGGACCGCGCAGCTTGACGCCCATGCGGTCGAACGCATCGGTCACGAAATAGCGACTGCTGGTAAATTCTGCCAAGGTTTCGGTACTGAAAAACCGATCCTGCGGGCCGGGGACGCAGCGTAAAATATGACGTGGACGCGCCCAGACGGGACAGGGGATCGGCCCCTCGCGGTCGTATTGTACCCGCGTCTTTGTGACGGTGATCAGTTGCGCGGTTGCCAACCTACCGCCCCCCAGACCCGATGCGCCGTGCGTGGACTTGCTGCCGAGCCAGCTTTCGGCCTGCAAAATGCCCGCAAATGCCAGATAGGTCCAGTTGCCCCAAGGTCCGGGCCGGATCGTCAGGGTATCGCCTGCGCTGATGGTCAAGACCGTCCAAGAGCCAACCATGCGGGCACCAGCGCGCACGATGAACCCGCCGCCCGCGACGGCAACGCTGACCTGACCGCTCAGGCAGTCAAGGCTGACGCCGCCTGCGGAAACCTCGATCCCCGCCTGATCTGGCGGATTGCCAAGGGCGGCATTGGCAATGGCAAAGCTTTTGCGGTCCATCGGGCCGGAGGCTGGTACGCCGAACCGCATCAGGCCATAGCGGCCTGCGTCCTGCACGCTGACGTGGGGCCCGGCAAAGGCCACGCGAAAGACGGCGTGGGTCACGTTTTTATCCGGTCGAATTCGGCGCGCGAGATGCGGCGGAAGGTGACGCTGTCGCCAACGTCAAACAAGAACGGTCGCGCCGGATCGCCCGTCAGGATTGGTGTGGGCGAGCGTCCGATCACCCACCATCCCGTTGGCATGATCAATGTGGTGACAAGGCATTGTTGGCCTGCGATCATCACGCTGCCTGCAGGCAGACCGCGCACCGGACTTGGCTTTCGGTCCAGTCGGATCGGCGCAGGCACCCCGCCAAGATAGGCATATCCGGGCGCAAAGCCGTACATGAATACCTCGTAAGCCCCGGCCAGATGGGCGTTGATCACCTCCTCTGGCGCCAAGCCGGTTTTGGTGGCCACGGCAACTAGATCGGGCGCGAAATCAGCGTCATAGCAGACCAGAACCTGTCGCACTGCCGGGTGACGTGACGTACTCGTTTGAACATCTAGCAATCCGCGCAAATGTGCCTCGACCGATGCATGATCCGTGACGATCGGGTCGAATTCCACCAACAGGTTCACGAAGGCCGGAATAGCCTCGCGGAAACCGTTGAAGGGATTTGCGGCAAGCGCCTGGTCGAGTTTCAGCACCGCAGCATGGGTCGGCTTGTCGATGATCGTGCCGAATTCCACCAGCACCGCCCGCTCTGCCACGGCGCGGAAAATCGGGGCTGCGGGGGTGGGTTGTGCATCAGCGCTCATCTGTCAGGCGGGCAGAAAGGCACGGATCGCAACGCCAGCTGCGCCAAGACGGGTCTTGATCTGACGGGCCATTTCCACAGCGCCGGGGCTGTCGCCGTGGATGCAGATCGACTGTGCTGCCAGCGGGATCGCGTCGCCCGCAACAACCGGCATCAGGCCAGTTTCAACGAAGGCCAGCAGCCGAGCCACCGCGACCGCTGGATCGTGGATCATCGCACCGGGGCGAGAGCGTGGGACCAGCCGGCCGGAGGACAGATAGCCACGGTCAGCAAAAATCTCTGAATAAACCGGGATTCCGACCATTCGCGCCGCGATTTCCAGCTCGGTCCCAGAGATGGCGAGAATGGCAAGGTCGGGTGAAATGACACGGACGGCCGCAATGATCGCGTCGGCTACGGCGCGGTCGTCTGCGGCAAGGTTGGCCAGTGCGCCGTGCGGTTTGACATATTGTACCCGTGTGCCCGCCATCGCCGCCAGCGCCTGCAAGCTACCGACCTGCGCCGCAATCATGCGCCCAACCTCTGCCGGGGGCATCGGAATGATACGGCGGCCAAACCCTTCTCGATCATTATAACCGGGGTGCGCGCCGACCGTGACGCCGTTTCGGGCAGCCAATTGCAGCGTGGCGTACATCGTCTCTGGGTCGCTGGCGTGGCCGCCGCACGCGATATTCGCACT
>JBDSXE010000276.1:0-2827 GCA_039926325.1 Paracoccaceae bacterium
CAGGTCCGGGGAAAGAACTCGCGCTACGCGGGCCGACCTTGAGAAGTCCTGTACGGTCGATGTAAGCGATCGACCCGCCGCCCGAACCAACGGTCTCGACGTCGACCGATGGCAGGGCTACGGGATATCCGCCGATACGCCTCTCGTCCGTCAAGGGGCTTTTGCCGCGATGCAACAAGGCCACGTCGGTGCTGGTTCCGCCGACGTCGAAAGTGAGCGCATCGCCCAGAGCAAGTTGCCGCACCAGATTGAGTGCGCCTATCACACCACCCGCAGGGCCCGACAGTGTGCAGCGTACTGGCGTCCGCTGCGCCTCTGACATGGTCATGCAACCACCGTCAGATCCCATGATGTAGATTTTTGGACCGCCATCAAACATGATAGGATCAAGTCCTTTGATGAACTTGTCCATCACGGGCGTCGTGGCCGCGTTAACAATGGTGGTCGATGTGCGTTCATATTCACGAAACACCGGCAACACTTGGGATGAGATCGACACCGGGACGTTGAGGCTTTCGCGCAGCAGTTCGGCTATGCGTTGTTCGTGAGACGCATTGAGGAATGAAAACAGGAGACTAACTGCCACGGCCTCGACCTTTTCGGTCTTCAGCACTTGGATCTGTTCACGCAAGGCTTCTTCGTTCAATTCGATATGCACTGAACCATCCGAGAGAATGCGCTCCTCAGCCTCCAGACGCAGGGCGCGAGGCACCAATGGCGCGGGGCGGCGTTTGTGAACGTCAAAGGAAGATGCACGTGACATCCGCGCTATTTCAACGACGTCGCGGAAGCCGGCGGTGGTGATCAGCGCGGCTTTGGCCAGGTCATGCTCCAGCAGGGCATTGGTTACCACGGTGGTGCCGATGACCACCGTATCCAAATCAGCAAGCTTGCCACCGCTGGGCTCGATCAAGGCTCTGACAGCGTGAAGGATATCCTCGCCTTGCCCGCCCCTGCGGTGTAGGATCTTGGCGATTCTGGTTTCGTTGGTTTCCATGTCCGAAACGACAACGTCGATAAATGTGCCGCCTACATCGACGGCTACTTGAAGTTTTGTCATGGGTGTATTCCTGGCGCCGCCGCATTGTCTAGCGTGGTGTATCCGTTGCGGAGATCAGCCGCTTTTGCTGCGGCATCACGCTTGGCCGGATCGCCAAATCCGCCGCCGCCAGCGGTTTCAATCGTCACCAATTCACCGGCAACCGTTTCATACTGGGTGTAACGCGTAATCCGGGTTTCGGTACCGTCTGGGCGTGTCGTCACGATGTGCGTTTGTCGCCCGTGATTGCCGCCATTGAGACCGCCAGGTTGTTTGTGGCCCATGCCAATCTGGAACGAACATCGGGTCGGAACCAGCGTGCGATAGCTGCGCCGTAAGCCCAGTCCACCTCGATGTTCGCCGTCACCGCTCGACCCATCGACCAACGCATAGCTTTCAATCCGCAGGGGCAGGGATAATTCCACAGCCTCAACAGGGGTGTCGAAAATGTTGGAAACCGGTGGCATTACCGCGCTTTCGCCATCCACTTTTGCAGATGCCCCCAGCCCACCGCCGAGCGCCTCGCCATAGGCAAACAGCTGGCCGGTTTGCGGGTTGTGCCCGCCCATCGAGAATACGCCCCCGCAGCCGGAATCTGCCAGCATGCGTTCGGGCGCAATCTTGTGAAAGGCGCGGGCCAACGCCTCAAACGTGTGGATGGAAACTTCGGTACTCGCCGCAACGGCACAAGGATAGGCCGGGTTAAGGATTGATCCTTCCGGGGCATCGATCGCCAGGACGCGGTACAACCCGCCATTGGAGGCGATGCCCTCGGCTAGGGCAATTCGCATGGCCAGATATACACAGGCGTTGGTGTTGGCGAGGCAGGAGTTAAATGGGCTTTTGGTCTGCGGCCCGGTACCCTCGAAACTGACATGCAAGTCGGTGCCATCCTTTCGGATTTGCACGTGAATCGGAATCATGTCGCCACCGAAATCCGCAAAGGTCTCACCTGTGATCACTTCATCGGGCATCTTGGCGATGGATTGACGAATGGCCGCTTCGGATCGATCCAGCAGCTCTGCTAAACAATCTGCTAACTTTTCGGCGCTGTATTCCTTGCCCAACTCGTCGATGCGCACTTGGGCAAGACGGATTGTGGCCACCTGGGCCTGCAAATCGGCAACCCGCTCGGAAGGGGTCCGCGAGTTGCTTGCGATAATCCGCAGGATATGCGGATCCATCTGCCCGTTTTTCGCCAGTTGAACTGGTGGGATGCGCAACCCCTCCTGAAAGATTTCAGTTGAGGTTGCAGGCATTGAACGTGGGACCATACCGCCCACATCGTTGTGATGCGCCATGCTGGCGGCAAAGCCTATGAGATCATCATGCAGAAACAAAGGGCCAGCAACAATCAAATCGGGAAGGTGGTTGCCACCGTAATAGGGATCGTTAACCAGGAAGATGTCGCCTGGCTGCATGTTCTTGGGACTAAAATCATTCAGAATAAAAGAAAGCGCGCGGGGCATGACCCCCAAATGCACAGGAATATGTTCGGCCTGAACGGCCATCTCGCCAGATGCCGTGTAAAGACAGCAAGAGCAGTCACGCCGCTCTTTGATGTTCGGGGAATGACTTGACCGAACGAGCGATTTGGCCATCTCTTCGCAAATGGAAAGATAGCTGTTATGGATCAGCTCAATTGTTATTGGATCCGCTGCGGGTTTACCGCTGCAGGTTCTACCGTTTGAAGACATTGCCACTAATCCTGCCCAAATCTCTTTTCGACCGTTAGCCATAAGCTTAATCGCAGTTCAAATAGGAAATTTGCTGTCAGGTAGTGCCGTT